>CAZETB010000001.1:0-83248 GCA_964514865.1 uncultured Mariniplasma sp.
TTCATAATGGGTGGAACAATGGGTTTTGCGTGTTTTAAATCTTCCATAAAGGGAGAAACACGAATACCATTGACACGCTTAAGTAAACTTTGAATACGAGATAATAATTCATGATTTGATTTAGCAAGTTCATCATTATCAACCGTATCTTTTATCTTTAAATCGACTTCAAGAGAAATATTGGATTCTCTCATGTCGAAATTTGATTTCAAATTAAAAAATTTATTTTGGTAGGTTTCAACATTGTGTTTGACAAGATCATAACGTCTGTTCACGAAATCAAAGAGACGATCAACCAACGTTTTAATAAACCGGTTTTCATAGATCGCATATTCAATTTCTGCCTGAGTGGTAAGGATTTGCTTAGGTATGACCTCGCCATTTCTTACCTCTTTAATAAGTTGTGTATTTGCAGCTAAGTGTCTAATCGAATCACTGTTAACTTTCTTTGCTTTTTCGATTTGAACAACTTCCTGTAAATACTTTAAACCTGATTTAGGATCGCGTGTGATTTTGTCTAAACTTGGAAAGTACGATTCAATCGTTTCAATCCAATCTTCATGAAACACTTTAGATTCTTGAATACTCTTTTGATAAATTTCATTTTCACCTGATAGAAGAGCCTGGTAAAAGTGATTCGGAAATTCTTCCTCACGTTCAAGTTCATAAAACACTTGATTTAGTTCTTCGTGGAATTTTCTTAAATCACTAACTTTCTTCATGTGTTCTCCTTCTTAGGGGTTAAAATGATTTCTTAATAGCTGTTAAGAATGCTTGACATTCTTCAAAACTATTTTTACCAAACAAGCGATCAAGTAAAGCAGAAAGGTCGTTAATTTCATCCTGTAAGAATGGTAAGTTTAAGCTTTCAAACTTACGGAAGATCTTTCTTGCTACCATGTAATCAAGCGCATCATTTTCAGAATTGCCACATGCCACGTAAACGGGAACAAAGGCTCTGATCTGTTTCATGATACGGTTACCAAAGGTCACTTTGAATGCTTTTGTGATGAATGCATCAAGTTTTTCAAGGTTTTCTATGGCCTTAATGGATAAGGGGTAATCCTTACTAGCTTGTGTAAACAAATCCACCAAATAATCACTTGATAGGGTAACACCTGGTGTATCAGGTGCATCAATGTAAGCGGCTTTGGTATTGATGATGATCGGCGTTGCACGGTCATACACTTTATCGGTAATCGTAAATGTCGAGTCATCTTTATTCGCTGTACCGATGAACCAAACGTTTTGTGGTAATAAAATCTTACCGTTAATTAAATGCTTGGGATCTCCTGGTTGACTATCAGGTGTAATGTCGATAAGCCAAGCATCAGGGTCTGGCATTTCAAGCATAGACAAGAGTTCTGCAAAATAGTATTCAACTCTCGCTAAGTTCATTTCATCTAAGACAATTAAGCAAACATCGTCACGATAAGTTGTTTCATAAATGGCTCTTAAGAAGTCTGTTTCGTTAAACTTCTTCGTAAATTCATTCAAGTAACCAATCATTTCAGCACGATCTCGCCATGATGGTTGGACAGCGATGATTGCTGAGTCATTACCGAAGAACTTACCCATGGCATAGGGAAGTGATGTTTTCCCGGTACCAGAGATACCTTCTAAGATCATTGTTTTGGATGCTGCCATACCGGCAAAGAATGCTGAGATAATTTTCTTATCGTAGAATAAGCCAAGTCGTGAAGCAGAGAAGTTGATGAAGCGTTTGACAAGATCGCTTAAGGTGATCATGTCTTCATCCTTCATGTGAATCGCTGTAACCATGTTTTCATATTCTTTATCAACATGGATCAGTTTGGTGAAACGGGAAGGTCCTGTGACTTCTTCAGTTTCAGGTTGATTGCTGTCTTCATCTTCTTGGTTGAAGTTTCCGAGTCCACCACCTAAAGTTGAAACCTTCATTGCTAAAATCTTATTTTTTTCATCGATCAGTTCAACCGTTTTCTGGTTTAAAAAACTAATTTCTTCTAATAATTCATCTTTTTCTATCTCCGTGCGCGCGAATTTAAAATAGCGTCTAAGGAGTTGATAGGCCTTAAGCACTACAAAAATGATAAATGCGAGATTAACCATCAGAACGACAAAAGCCATTACCCAGTCTAGTAATGTAAAATTTGGCGTTGCGTCGATGAAATTTGTAAAAAATTTAGCGATCCCTTCGATGAATAGAGCTTCAAACGCTTTAAATAAAGCTTTGAAAAATTGCCCGATATTCGCAAAGAAATCGCGGATAAAGTTAATATAATATCTCGCAAATTCAACCATAATGGCTCCTTGAAATCAAAAATGTACTACGATTTCTTTTCTTCTTGTGCCTTTAGTTCTTCTAAAATTTGCTGTCTGATCTTTTCTTTTTCAAGCTCGAGAGCTTTAAGTTGTGCTTCTTTTTCAGATTCTAGGTGTTCAACAACTTTTTCTTTATTTAAACGAATAATATTTCTCACTAAGAAAACGCCTTGAATCATAAACATCAAAGCAACAGGGATAATCACAGCAACTGCAAAACCAGTTGATGTTTGTAAGTACTTGAGTACACTACCTGCACCAACCCATTTAGAGGTGTAAACAGCTAAAATATCATCCACAGATAATGCGATACTATCTGCTTCAGCATTTGCGTCACCTTTGGTTATAAAATAGGTATTGCCATCTACGATGAGCGTATCATGAACACGGTGTGTCACAAAACCAGGTGTAGTTCCTGGAGCATCATCATTTAAGTCTAACTTATAAAAAACTACAATGTCGCCAACTTCAATATCTTCAGGATCGTTTGAATCAAAGATTCGTACAAAGATAATATCTTCTGTTGTAAATGAATCCTCAAGATCGCCTTCCATGGATGGTGTTAACACCGTCATGAAACCACGTCCAAAAACGCTAGCGATATCATTTGCAGACTTTAATTTCATCGTCGCAAACGAGAATGTAATGAGTAAAGCTAAAACTAAATAGAAAACAACATTACCAATAATCTTTAAGACTTTCGATGTGTTAAAACGTCTTGTATTCATGCATAACTCCCAATCACGGATTTTTAGTTATTGAAGGTTGGTAAGCGCACCTAGTATATCAGGTGCACTTACCAGACTAGAATCAATAGCTAATGTTGATTTAATAATATTATACTATATTATTATTAGATTGTAGTACCTGTGAATACGAAACTTGCAGTAATCATTCTTCCTAATACTGAGTTATAAGCGTTAGCATCCCAACCTTCTAACCATACTCGGATAAGAACTTGGCCGTACCATGCTGCACCTGAAGTTGTAGAAGCTGATAAGTCGAGAACTGGATTATCTGCTAATGATTGAATTGTATCAAGTACTGTAACAGCATTTGCACCAAATGGAAGAGTTGCATTCTTAGCATAGAAATAGTTCATTGCACCATTGTCACCAATACCACCATTTGATAGATCCATTGCTGCTGCATCACCATCTAAAACGACGTTAGTTGTTGAGTTTGGATTTTCATAACCTACAACGTTTGTTGAGACACCAACAGTACCGATGACTGCAACTCTGAATGAATCTGCTGCATCAATAGCAACTGAGTCACCAGCGATGTATGAAGCACCTTTTGCACCAGTGAATGCAACGTCTGCTTGCCATGGAGCTTCCCCTGAAGTTAATGAAACTGTACTCCATAAAATACGGTTAGCTGAATTTGATCTAAAGTTTAGTGGAATTGTTAAGTAACCACCAGTTGTACCTGCCATTGCAACTGTGCCTAATGTGTAGAAATCAATAGCATTTGTTGTTGTAACGTGTGTGAATTTGAAACCACCAGGATATGCTGCATCAATATAATCTTCAATAACATCTGTTGTTAAGGTTGTAACCCAGTTGAGTTCGTCTTCTTCACCAACTAGAGGGATACCTAAAGCAACTTCAATACCGGTGTCGGATGTAATTTCCGCTTGGAAAGGTTGTACGACTGCTGTATTAGTTAATGTGAACCACGCGAATGTTGTTGTACCGAGTGCTACGACGGTAAGAACAACCGTTAAAATTGATAATACTAATTTTCTTGTAATACTGTTCATGTTCTAGTCTCCTTTAAATTTTATAATTTAAATTTCTTTCTTATGTTTAACAACGCTTTTTCGTTGTTTTAACCAATCATTGGGGGTCTTGCTGCTTTAAATTGAATTTGGAATTTGATTTTATCTCTGTCGATTGAATCAAATGCATCTGCATCCCAACCTTCAATCCAAATGTTAATTCTAATCTTTCCACTGTAGTATTCTCTGTCTTTATCACCTAGGATACCTGTGGGTTGTAATTCTGTTAAGAGTGAGTCATTGCTTAATGCTTGATAAGGATCATCAGGATCAAGCTGTGTTAATCTGTAACTAACTTCTGGAATATCAGTTGGTGCTGTGATCCACCATCTTGTTCTTTGGAAGAAATAACTGAAGGCTCCATATGTTGCTCCATAACCACGGTAAGGGTTATTGGACGGATCGAAGATGAATGTTCTTAAATCTTCAGATGATCGTTGATCATTTGGATTCAAGTCATCTGTTAATTCAATGAATGACATACGAACTGCCTGACTTGCATAATATCTGTCAATATCGCCTGCTTCTACCCAGTCTTCAACGTTAGGACCATTGAAGAATCCGGTTTTTGCGACCCATAACACGCCTTCCGAGATGGCATATGTGCCAATTTCATCGGTGTCATAGTCTGACATGGAATCAATGTGATTGATTAAGTAGATGGAATGTTCAGGTCTTGAAGTTCTGATCCATAAGTCAAATGAGATGTAATGTTCATTTGCTATTGCAGTTCCTATTTCTCTTAATCCACCCGTTTGAAAGTTAACGCCATCCAAACTTGTTACATCAACTAATCGCATACCTTCGAAAAGTGATTCAACAAGTTCTCCAGGTAATTGATTGTAATAATTTACACCATCAAGTGATAACTCTAAGTCGTCACCAGCAGATGCTGTTAATGATAATCCTTCAATGTTGTTAATGGTTGAGAGAGTTATCCATGCATATGTTGCTGAACTGAAGATGAGTCCTAAACCGATTAAGGTTAAGAGTGAGATGAGGACGCGTTTGGTTGTTCTCATAGTGTTCACCCTTCAATAAATCCATCAATCGTGAAGTTCATCTGCATTTTAATCATGCCACCAAGAATGTCATCGGTTGTATCAGGATCATGTCCTTCTAACCAAATAATGATACTGAACTTTCGTTGTTCACCTGGTCCGAAGTTAAGAATTGTTTTTCTCATGACGGTTGCTGATGTTAAGAAGTATTCAGCTTGCGGCATGTATCTTGAGTAATCCTTAAACTCTGTATCTTGTTTCATATAGAGTGTTTCAACGCCATCATCAATGATTAATACTCTAATTGCTGCATCTAAGTTGTTATAAACATCGGTGATACGAACATAATAATCTAAGTCAACCGTTTCATATCCTTCGTTTTTAACGTAGAAGGTATAAGCTACGTAATCATGATCGATATCGACGAAGTTACCATCTGTTGTAACTACTTCTTCACGTTTGATCCAAGCGTATGTTACATCACGTGCTGAATCAATAGGATCGCTCATGAGGCGTGAGGTCGATGTGCCGAATTCAGGATCAGTACTCATCGTGATACCGCGAAGTCTTGCTGCTGTATCGATCGACATGACGAAGTTCCCTGCGTTTTGTCCATAGAAGGTAATGACTGTGAATGCTAGGGATAACATACCTGTGATAATTATCCCGAGTGTGAAGATTCGATTTCTTAACTTGACTCTGCGGACGCCTAGTACTTGAGAAAGTCTCATCTGCTCACCTCTTTCATCCATTTTTTTACCCTGATATGAAGAAACAAAAAAGCCAGCGTCATATCAAATGACAACTGGCTACCTTTTAAGGCCCTATAGCTTTGCGTCACCAAGTTTCCCTGGTTTTGCCTTTAACATTGGTATCGATTCTACTCAATACACCTGTATTTTATAGCAAAGTCAAATCTTTGTCAATCATTTTGTCACATTTTTTTCGACAATTTGTTGTTGCTAATACCTTTACTAAAGTAACATTTTTAAAAATTATTTTATTTTCATGGCTGAATAATGATCTGATCCTCATTTCCCCAAGGTTTTATTGTGTTATCGTCTTCGATTGTTAAGGTCATGTAGACCTTTCTTGGGAAGATTGAATTTTCAACATAGAACGCATTTCCTATGATCACAACTTCAGATATGGCAATCGTATAACGATAGCCATAAGGTAGTGTAACATCAACTTTATACGCACCAAATGTTGTTGTTTGGAGAACGTGATGTTGATAACTACCTTCAACAAGATATGAAAACATCCCCATCGTTAAGATTTCATCATCGATATTACATGCGAGTGGATCTTCACTATTTTGACAAATACTAATTTTTAAATAGATATCATCCAAAGGTATGGTTGCTAGGTTTTCAATGGTCACGTCGAATCTAATCATATTGGTCATATCTTGAACTGCAACATAATAATCGGTATAGTGTGTTGGATTAACCTCATAATCCATCGCGTAGATCCGATAATGAATCATTTGGAAGTCTGAAGACATGGGTGAATAATCATCATAAAGGTCATCTGATTGATACATGGGTTCAATATGTAAATCGTCAATGACGCGTTTAATGATCGCACCATCAGGTAATATCATCGTCGGTGCATAATAAGAAAGTTGTGTTTGTTGAACTTGACCAATCACATAATAAGTTTCGTAGTCATCAGAACCTTGGTAGAGAATACCTGTTGTTGGTAATTGAACGATAGGTCTTTCTTCTGGATGCGTTAACAAGTATTCATATCGCTCTATTGAGATTGCTTGATAATCAATGATGGTATTAAATCCTTGAAAGATTGCATCACTTACAAAATAGATGTCTTGGAGTAATGACTGATCATTGAGCAGTTTTTGATAGGTAATGGTGTCATAGGTGAAACTCCATGTTAAATCATAACCCCATAAAGAAACAAATTGATCATAATGAAGTGTTGTTTCATAGGTGCCAATCGGTGTTTCTTTTAAGTAATCCACATCATATCCAAGTTCAGGCAACATATGAATCACATAGTCTTCTCCTAATATCGCATTTGGGTATTCACCAAATGGTATAAATGATTGTGAAACACTCAGTGGTGAAGTGGTATGAATAAACGTCATACTAAAATCGTATGCTAAACGAATGGTTGGTGCTTCATTATAGCCAATTTGAATGACCTGATAAGGTAATTGACTACCATTCTTATACAGTGCATCAGGAGCTGTTTGTGGCATAGCTTCATTTAAAACATGTGTAAATGTCGTCAATGTTCCATCTTCAGCTTCGAGATGATAGGTGATTGTATAAGAATGTCTAATGGTATCTAACATGCTGATGTCTAACTCAATCGATGAGACATAACTGAACATCGATAAGTTTAGACCATCGAGATAACTTGGGTAGTTATTTTCTACAGATAGATAGTCAATATCAAGATAGGTCGAAAGATTAGTAAAGTTAACTAGATTTGTTTCACTGATGTTTGAGTCATAGAAGACACCGTATGGAATCGTACTTGTATAGGTGTCATCAGTGGTTTCAATCACTTCTCCTCTGTAGATCATCTCTGTGACTTTTGCAATATTACTTGGTGTTTTTTCGAATATAACATCATAAACATCACCTGTCATAAGAACAGTCTCTAAGACATATGTACCTGATGGTAGCTGTTCTGGAATGATAAGTTCAAACGTAACTGAACCATAACCCCATGAACCTGTTGCATTATCAAAAGAGGATAATGTTTCAACATAACCTTGTTTCAACTCATAAAATGCTGGATCGATGAGTTCACCTGTTGAACTGTTTTTTAGTTTGACACATGTAGTCATCATTTGTAGATGTGCAACATTATATGTTTCATATGTGACACAAAGCGATGATGTTTGATATCGTTCTAAAGGGTTGATTGCTAAGGTTGATGTGACATGATTAAAATCATAGATTGCAGGAAGTGCATTTAGTTCATCTACGGTTAATGACGTCATATCAGTAACCATCTGATCAGCTGTTCTAATGATTCTAATTTCATAGTCTTGATAGGTTGCAGGATCTAGGGGATCATAAGACATCGCATAAATTCTGACTGATCCATAGTGATCATGAACACTATCAATATAATGTCCTTCAGCATCATACATCGCTTCATAGACTCCATAACTGCGTGGAACTGATGCTAACGTTGTTTCATGATTACCATCATATGATAAGGTTGCACCTGAAGATATTTCATGTGCGTCATCAAGTACATCAACACCAAAATAAATGTTGGCATCATTAAAGACGGTCACCCCTGATTCAACATCGGTTTGAATGTAGGTTACAGGTTCTTGATTTGGACCAACATAACGATATAACGTTGGATACCCACTTAAACTATAAGCTTCATAAGCACCATAACCTAGTTGATATCCTGCCTGTGGAGTTACACGATAGCCTGATGCATACCAAAAGAACAAAATATAAGTATGTGTTGTATGTTTAAATATGCTGCTTAGTGTTGAATCACCACTCATGGATGTTTGTGTATAAACAGGTGTATTACGTGAATATGAATCATAAGGAACAGTATCAGGTGTTGATAACATGACAGTTCCTGATGTGTGATAAGGACCAATCTCAACGAAATCATCATCTACTTTTTTGTAATCACCAACCCATGAATAGGTTTGTTCACCTGAGGTAACCACGTCAGGCACTTTATGACCTAACCCATCTGATACTTCAATAAAGCGATAAACATCCATCAATGTTGATGTTGTTTGATTAAGAATTTCTGCATTACTCGGTAAATAATACGTGATAAGCTTACGCGTTTGATCAATCACAGGTGATGTTAATGTTAATCCATTGGTTACTTTTTGTCCTTGTTCATTCATCTGTACAATATTTAAATCATAGATGGTTGCAGCAAATGATGCATAGATCTGTCTCATATCCACATAAAGTTTATGAGAGATTGAAGTATCACTTTCAGGATCACCTAACCATGTAAGATCAAGTGTTTCGTTTGCTTCATCATAAGGATGAAGTGATGTGATATCTATGTTGTCTGGCATAAAGATACCTTGTCCAATACCTTTTGATGATGAAATCGCATAGATACCAGGGAATGTTTGACCATATTTTGATTCAAGCAAGGTTAATCTTTCAGGATTCACATGATCTTGATCAATATATTGAATGTAATCATGGATGTATTGATCTGTGCCTTTATAAACTGGACGTGACGTTCTAAACGCATAGGATTCATTGAAAATGCCACCTTCTGTTTCAGAAATGGTGTAATAATCAATAACTTTACCCATATATTGACCAATCCAACCACCTTGGAAAAAATATGTAAATGGTGCTTTAGATTGATCATTCGGATTGGTAGTTCCCATATAAGCAAGCATATTTAAAATGACATCATTGGCTTCTTGTAAATTACCAAATCCATCTGCCCATGATGATGATAATTCTGGTGCATTAGCAAACATACTGACTAAAGGATCAAAGTTAATGAGATATCCAAAATAGATACGATCAATTGGGTAGGTGACATCACCAGCAAATGCCCAAGTTGATGTTGCAGTATGAATTTTTCCAACCATAGCACCATAAGCATTATAAACTGTTCTCGTTGGTATGCTTTCTGTGTCGATTGCATAACTTGATTCAACCCAATCATAAGATGATATCGTACGTACGCGGCCATATTGAATGAGGTTAGCTATAAAAACTTCATCAGGTTGTAAGGTACCAAAATGATTAAGTGGTAAAAAACCAATCATACCTGCTGATAAGTATTTAGAGTAGATATCGCCATAGTTAACACTGTTGATAACAGATAAAATACCCGATGTTAGAATGCCTGCAGCTTTCGTTTTTGTTTCTTGAGAGATGGTATAACTTGTTTCTAAAGATTCACTCCATGCATAGATGTTACCATCGTTCATGGTGAATGCAATTTTAGCTAAATGGTGTTGATCCATCGGATCTGCAATCACATGACTTTCTGTTAAATCATTACGATTAGTGATACCGGCAGCATGTGCAAAACCTGAAGAACTCATCTGACTGACCTTGACATCGCCTTGATTGACACTGTCAAATATGGATGCATATTTACCGATTAGATAATTTGTTATTCCGCTTCCTGAAGCGGTTTTAGTCGTTTGTTCATCATAGTTTTTAATGGAAATATCACCTAAGTTAATCGCTTGCGTGGTCATACCTTTCTGGTGATAAATCATACCTGCTACATCGAGATTACCTGAAAATGAACCGATGATGGATAGGTTTCCAGCTTGTAAAACGTTATGTAACGGACCAGCGACAGATTCAAAATCAATCGATGATGGATCGATTTGACGTAGGGTATGAAAACTTATGTTGTGATGAAATAGGAGTATACCCGCAAGGTGAACGTTTGGATCAAAGGTGAAAAGACCATTTTTTTCTACCGTGATGTCGCCACCTTGATAGAGATCTTTCATCTCTTGATCATCTGATAGATGACTAGCAATACCTGATACATAGATATCCGTTGTAGGATATAAACTCGAATCAGTCTGTGTGATCGTCACATCGATATGACCTTCATTACGAATGTGTGATAATGAGACATGTTCACCTAGAACGATTGACGATATAAATATCTGGTTTTGAGTTAATGTTTGTGATGTCATTATTGACATATCACCTTGATTATCCACATGAAATAATGATGCACTTTCTAATCCTTCATGGATATAAAGCTGTGCAAATTGATCAACATAGGATAGATCTATTGCGATATTGGATGTATTAAATAAACCTTCGATATCACTCGTAACTTCCCGAGTCTGGATGCCTTGCGTGACCTTAAGGGATTGTTCATAGCGCATCGTTTCATCTACTGAAAGTAATTGAATATCCATGGTAATCAAACCATCATGGGTTATTTTTTGTGCTGATAATATGCCTTCTTCCAGTGATGCAATACCAGATACGTTCATGATCTGTGATGTAGGTTGATATGAAATCACACCTGTATGATAATGATCGATCAATTCAATATGTCCGGTTAAATAGCCATAGATGCCACCTAAATAGCGTGTATCACTACCATAACTCGTATCTAAATCAATAAGCTCTCCTTCTGAATAAATACTTTCTACAGTTATGTTTTCGCCATATCCCATCACATTTCCTGCATATAAAGTTCCTGTGATGTCATCTGATGCATGAATCACATGAAGAACCATTTGATTTTTAAGCTGGGTTAAACTTAAGTCTTCTGCTTTACCAATCAGACCGCCTTGATAATATGCATAGGTACTTGTAGCTAATTGAGTAAAACCATTCATCTGACCTGTCATGCTGACTTGGTTGATTTCACCTGAACTTTCACCAACTAAACCACCTAACATCATATGATTGACTGTAGCACTGGATTGAGAGATGATAATCTGACCTTCCATATGAACGTTATTGATGGATCCACCAATCATATGACCTGCTAACATACCAGCCTTAATGGTGTCAAATGATTGATCTATCGTATCCATGGTTAAGGTCAATGATCGAAAGTTTAAGTTTTCAACATGTCCAAAAAGAACACTAAACATGCCATATGTTGCATAATCATATTGTTGTGTTGGTTTCGTTAATGACATGTTAAAAATGGTAGGTGCTGCATAAGCTCCTCCATCTAATTCTTGATGTGTATAAAGTGCTTGATTGAAAACAAGATCTGATGTTAAAACACCATCAAAACTAACGTTTTGTGCATGATATGCATCTCTTGCGATTGATGCCATATCGATATCTGATTGAATACTGTACGTTGCTTTTCTAAAAAAACCATGTCGGATAAGCAGTTCTTGCATGATGAGGACATCAACAGCATCATTCAAAACTAATTCTTGAGCATTGACTTCAAGACCATGAAGTGATGGATAAATGTCATCTCCTAAGACTTGATTCATTTCCTCTTGTGTAGTTGCTAGAGCTTGATATGCATCGTTAAAATACCAGTTTTCTGAAAATAGTGTATCATCTTGAAAATCTTCTGTAGGTAATCCTTGATTGAAAAGATCTGTGTATAGATCACTATAAATCGTTTCGTCATAATACATATGTTCACTTGTTCCTAAATCCTGATAAACGATAGGAGAAACAGATAAGGCATGTGATACAGCACGCGACCTAATATAAGGTGATGCGATAAATAGATCTTCCATAACACCTGTGTTCACTGAGACTAGACCTGATAAATGAAAGGCTCCATCGACATGCATACCTGATGCTTCTAGACGTTGGTCAATGACATAAATATGTGAAACTAAACCCGCATTCTCACCAGCAACATAGGAAGCAAATTGCATGATTTTCCATTCGATAGGTTGAATCAAAATCGGATTGATTAATCCAAAGTTTTGTATAATACCAGTTTCACCAATCTTTGAAAACATGGACATGTAACGTAATCCTTGATAGTTTAAATCATAGGTCTCTTCATCTAAAATCGTTTGAAAGTAAAGATTTGTAATCTCAAATCCTTGACCATCAAATGTTCCCATAAAGGGCTCATTAAAGCCAATAGGATGAAAGCGATAATTCATATTTTCTAAAACTGCATCATAATAATTGATGTCATTTCCTAAGACGAGATGAAGTGATAAATACAGTAATGCATCACTTGACATAGCCAAACGTGAATAGTGATAAAGATCAGTAGCTTTCTCAATCACATAAATCTGATTGATGTCAACCAACTCAGGATGATCGATGATGGTTTCAAATGGTACATAAGGTGACACATAATCAACATCTGATAGCACATCAAATGTCATATCTTCACCGCGCCATGATGTACTTAATGACAAGTCTCTGTCATCTTCTGCAGTCACTTTTTGTAATGGTATAAATACAAAAAAGGAGATCATGAAAATGATCACGAGTATGACGCGTTTAATGACCAGTTTTCTCATATGTCTCCTCCTTTTTAATCTCTAAGATTGTTTGTTAAATACCCCAAATCTCGTGATAACGATTGGCTTGAACAACCTCAACTGATACTTTTAAATGAAGATAAATCGTCTCAACAAATAGTGCGTTTTGTCTACCATAAACTGTTAAACCGCCATGGATGATATGGAAATCGATCATCTGATTTTCTTCAATGATATCTGGATAATACTGATAACCTTCATCACCTGGTTCAAATAGATAACTTTCACCTTGTGATAAATATGAATAGGGATGATAACCATCTCTATTGTCAGTCACAGCCATCGTTTCAATGAGCTTCTCACCTGTCAAAAGATAAGTTCTTTCTTTTACATAAGATTCCATTAACTTAATGCGTAAGCGACTTGCATAGGCTGTTGATAGATTGATTGTCATGTTGAGTTTTCCAATGGCATTTTCACTTCTTGGATCAGATGCATTAATGATCAAAATCCCATCTTCTTGATTATAGTATGGACTAAATTCATCAATGATCAAATCATCAAATGAAATGAATGTTTCAACAGATGTTTCTCCAATATGGAGTTCAATTGCATGTGTTGAAGCTTTACTGAAATAAGCGTATGTATAATAGATAGAGCCAAAAAGAGCTAAAAAATAACAGATGATTAAGATCCACATGAATCGAATTTTTCGTTTAATCATCGAAATCACTCTTTCCACTTACCATTGAAATATCAAAACTTAATTGATAAATCTGACTTAAATAATTTGTGGGATCACCTAAAGCATCATAATCGACCCATAAGACAAGTTGTAAGAGATAGCTTGATCCCGGTTTTAATTCCATCTGTTTCAATCCTTCAAGGACTGCATCATTGTGTAGATTAATCTTTGTTAAAAACTCTGCTTTATTTATACTGCCTTCTCCGATATCTTTGAGATAACTTAAATAATCGGTAACAAATGATGTTTGTTCATCCTCAAGTCCTTCATCAATCCATAAAACAACTAATTCTGGATGTTCATAGGTCATTTGAATGAACACTTTCATGAGTGGTGACAGTTCTGAAACATTGATTCTAAAAATATAATTTAAACCTGTTTCATTGAAACCATCTGATATGATGGACTGCATCACTTCGTCTTCGAAACTGATATAACTAATACCTGTCAAATCTAATGACGTTGTTAAAGATTCATCATCTAAATAAAGGTTAGCTTCTATCTCATGAGATGTTAATTTAACAAGTGATTTTCTTTGTACATAGGTAAACCATGCATATGATACAGAACTGGCTGCAACAACTGCTAAAACCAATAATACGATTATCATCCATTTTTTCATAGGGATCACCTAACTTAATGATGGATTGATCATCATGTAAATATCTTCAATCGCAATTGCTTGTCCTGCAAGATGATTTTGATTCTCATAGGGTATACCTTCAGCATCCAATCCCATAACGCTAGCATCAAAACAAATATCAAAGTAAATAACAATCATCACTTGTGATGCTTCAACATGATTCATAGGTACATGATGAATCAAAGGATAGATGGTTTCAAAATCTCCATCAAAATAGGATGTGTAATAAACAATGGGTTCTATATCCTTTTGATCAATTCCCTCGACGCCATCTAAAATATATGAAACTTTTGTCACTTCGACATAAAAAGCTTCTTGAATAGCCATGCCATCTGTTGGAACATTTAAGCTTGAAATACGTCCTAAATTCAAATCTAGGTAAGCTTGATTACCAAGTGATGTGATTTTAATTGCGAAACTAAATCTTTCACCAGGTGATACACTTTCTTCAAGTTCAAACATTTCAGTTGGATTAGGTATGTATTGATAACATTGATCTGTCAAACTGATAGAGCATATTTGTTGAAGCAATTGAGGTTCTGATTTACCATTATGCCATGAATCCTCAAAGCGATAAAATTCATACTCTGCTTCAATTTCTGACACTTGAGAAATTAAAGATGTTTGGTTGACATTGGTAATCATAAACCATGCATATGTTGTAATACCAATTAAGGTTATGGTTGACATGAAAAAGATGGCTGATGAAATCAGCATTTTTAGGCTCTTCATGGTCATCTTCTTCACCTCTTTTCAATTAGAATGTCTTTTTAATACGCGTTAAGAATTCTTGACATTCAACAAATTCATCTTTACCAAAGAGTTTGGTAATCAATTTTGACAAGTCATTGATTTCATCTTGTAGAAAGGGTAGGTTTAATCCTTCAAACTTTCTAAAGATCTTTCGTGCAACCATGTAATCTAATGCCTCATTTTCAGTGCCTCCACATGCCACATAGACGGGTACGAATGCTCTGATTTGCTTCATGATACGATTACCAAAGGTTACCTTAAAGTTTTTAGTAATAAAGTGATCTAACTTTTCAAGGTTTTCAATCGCATAAGGTGATAATGGAAAATCTTCATGCGCTTTTGCAAAAAGTTGATCTAAATAATGATGAGAGATCGTGATTGAATCTGTTAGTGGAGCATCAATAAACTCTGATTTTGTATTGATTTCAATCGGGGTTGCTCTGTCATAGACTTTATCTGTAATAATGAATGTTGAGTCATCCTTATTAGCTGTTCCTACAAACCAAACATTTTGTGGTAACAAAATTTTACCGTTGATCAAATGTTTAGGATCTCCAGGCTTGGTATCTGCAGTGATATCGATTAACCATTTATCAGCGTCAGGCATTTCCATTAAGGATAACAGTTCTGCAAAGTAATACTCAACACGGGCTAAGTTCATTTCATCTAAGACGATAATGTTTATATCTTCACGATAAGTCGTATCATAAACCGCCTTTAAGAAATCTGTTTCATTGAATTTCTTTGTAAACTCATTTAAGTAACCTAGCATTTCAGCGCGATCTCGCCATGATGGTTGTACAGGGATAATGTAGGCATCATGATTGAAGAATTTACCCATCGCATAAGGCAGTGATGTTTTACCAGTACCAGAAATACCTTCTAAAATCATCGTATGCGATGCTGACATACCGGCAAAAAATGCACTGATAATCTTGCGATTATAATAAAGTTTCAAGCGTGAAGCTGAGAAATTAATAAAACGTGTGACAAGTTCATCAAGTTTGATCATATCTTTTTCTTCCATGACAATGGTCATGTTTTGATCAAGATAGAACTGATCAACTTTGGTTAATTTAACAAAACGTCCTGAATCATCAACCTCTGTCTCATCTTCTGTATCTTGTTCTTCATCTTGATCAGGATTGATGCCTAGATTTGATACTTTTAAAGCTAAAATCTTGTTTTTCTCATCGATGAGTTCCATCGTTTTTTGATTTAGGAACGCTATTTCTGTAACAAGGTCTTCTTTCTCAAGTTCACTTTTTACAAACTTGATGTATTTTTTAAGAAAATGGATCAACTTAATCACAATGACACCAATAAAGACGAGGTTGACAAGTGTTACGATAACAAACATAACCCAATCTAGTAGTGAGAACTGTAGACTTGCAAGTAAGAACTTTTCATATAATTCTTTGAATCCTGATGAAAAGAGCTTACCAAATGTCTCAAAGAGTCCACTAAAGAACTCTCCGATTGCTGAAAACAAGTCTCTGATGAAGTTGATGTAATAGCGTCCAAATTCAACCACTGGAAGACCTCCAATAAACGTTACTCGAGATTAAAATTTTTGAGTAACTGTTTTCTAATGGCTTCAAACTCTGATTCTACCTCTTGTGTTTTTAATAAGGCTTGAGCTTGAAACTCTTTTTCAAGTTTTTCTCGATGACGATGTAATAAATGATTAACCAAGACCATTGATTCTAAGATCCAGATCATCACGACAGGTAACAAAATGCCTAAGGCAAATCCTTTTGGAGTCAACAATGTTTCTAGTAGACTTCCTAAACCTTTGATCGTCATCACTTCAACTGCCTGTACATCTTGAGCAAGGATGGTGTGATAATCTGATTGGGTCGTATCTTGTTGTGTCACATAATATAATTGTTGATCATAGGTATTAATGTCAGTAATAAACTGTTTTGTGAAGGCATGCAATTGAAGATCATAGTAACTCACTGTATCGTTGATACTCAAATGTTCTTTTTCATTGACACCAAGAAGTCTAACTATGGATACATCTTTACTCAATTGACCCTCAACTTCTCGTTCAACTGTTACAAAACCAATGCCAAAGATATGAGCAATATCATCTTCACTTTTTAGCTTTGTAATCGCAACGCTAAAAGCGAGTAAAACCATCATCGAGACATAAAACATGAATGTGATGAATCTACGATAGATATGTCCTCTTTTTCTCATATATCTGTGTCTCCTATAAAGAGAGGCAGGTTTTCACCTGCCAATGTGTCATTAACCTTCAAAACGCATTGACAATGCGATAATGCTGTCAAGTAGAGCGTTGTAACCTTCTGCATCCCATCCTTCAAACCAAACGTTGACATAGATTGAACCATAATATTCAGCATCTGCTGTTAATAAACTACCTGCTGTTAAATCTAATATCTTAATGCTTCCAACGGATTGAACAGTTTCAACAACTGTCACAGCTTCAATACCACCAGGAAGAATCGCATTGGAACGATAATAGTAGTTTTGTGCACCATCAACACCGATATAGGTTGGAACACCTTGAACATCTTCAGTGGTGCCTCTTAAATCAGCAGCAACTAACTCGCCTAATACAGTATTTGTTTCAGATACTGGATTTTCATATGCAACAGTTGTTGTTACACCTGCAATAGTTCCTGTGAGAGATACTCTAAATGCGTCAGCTGGATTAACATTTAATGCACTGTTTGGAGTTCTGTAAACGCCTTTAGAATCTGTAAATCCAACACGTGTTGTAAATGTTGATGCTACACCGCTCAATGAGAGTTGAGTTAAATTGATTTCTGGTGTTGAATCTGATCTAAAGTGAAGTGGTAATCTTAAGAAACCTTCTGTGGTTGTATTACCTTGACCTGATGTACCCAAACTGTAGAACGTTCTACCATCTGGTGATGTCACATGATTAAATCTAAATGTGTTTGCGCCATAGGTTGCGTTAATATAATCATAGATATCTTGTACTGTTAATGTCGTCTTCCATTCAAGTGTCAAAGGATCCCCAGTTCCGATGGCAATTTCAATACCTTCATCACTAATAACTTGTGCTTGGAAAGGTTGAACTGTTGCAATGTTAGTGATAGTGAACCAAGCAAATGTCGTTGATCCTAATGCTGCAATTGTTAATACGACCGTGATAATTGATAATAATAATCTTCTCGTCATTCTTGACATGTTTCTAATCTCCTTATTTTTTTTATTTTTTATGCAGGATTTGCAAGCTTGAATTCAAGCTGCACGTTAATAACATCGTTAATGATACCGTCAATAGCATCGGCATCCCATCCTTCAATCCATAAATAGACTCTAACTTTCGCATACATGTAAGGATCATCTGGTACATCTTTCATGGTTGCTACAAGCGATTGATTATCCAAAGCTTGATAGGGATTTAAAGGATCCATGAGTGATAACCGGTAGGTTGTATTAGGCAACTCATGGGGTAAATCGAGATGACTTGAGGTTCTTGCTATGAAGTAACTGTATGCACCATAATAGGTACCATACCCTCGATCTGGGTTTTCAGATGGATCATAGATCATAGTTTGTATGATGTGATCATCTTCATCCAGTTCACTCATGCTGATTCTTACAGCATCTTTAGCGTAATACGTCTGAATACTTTGTGGTAGTACTAAAACATTGTTTTCTTCTGTGTATGCTACCTTTGGAACAAATGATACACCGTTTGATGTTACATAAGTTCCTCTTGTAAATCCTTGATTGATATCTTCTTCAGTGGGTTTATTCACCAAGAAGATGCCATTCTCATTTCTGAGGGTTCTAAAGTGTAAATCAAACCCCATGTAATCAATACCAAGTTGTGCTGTAGCAAATGAACTATAAGCACCTCTATAAAATGTTCTTCCATCGAATGACGTAACATCTTTCAATCTAATCTCAGCAGTAAGAGGATTTTCATCAAGGTGTGTCACGTAATTGATACCATCAAGTGAAATCTGTAATTCATCTCCAGCAGATGCTGATATGTTAATACCATCAATGTTATTAATCTGTGCCATCGTCACCCAAGCAAAGGTGATCGATCCAAAGAAGAATAACATGATCGCTAATCCACAAATACTTAAGATCAGTTGTTTGATCAGTCGAATGGACATCACTCAATCCCACCTTCGATTGAAAAGTTCATCTGAAGTTTGATCATGCCACCGATGATGTCATCGGTTGTATCTGGGTCAAGTCCTTCGATCCAAACAACAACACTGAACTTGATAACAGTTTGTGGCTGGAAATTCATGATCCTTTTTCTCATGATGATCGTGTCTGATAAAAACTTTTCAGTCATCTGTAATGGTAATGTGTAACTGATTGGGACACTACCTTGTGGTGTATCTGGTTTTTGATAGATTGTTTCAACCCCATCTTCAATCACGAGAACTCTAATCGCACTATCCATAGCTTTATAGGTATCAATGATTCGGATGTGATAAACAATATCAACTGTTTCAAAACCGTTATTGGTTAAGTAGAAGGTGTAAGCGACATAATCATAGTCTGGATCAGTGTAATTACCTTCAGTTTGTGTAACCTCTTCTAACTTCAACCACGAGTAAGTCATATCTCTTGCACCATAGACAGGATTTGTCATCAGTCTAGGCTGTGGGTTGTTAAGTGTTTCTGTATTTGATAAGACAATACCTCGTTTGTATGAATCGTAGTCAACACTCATTACGAAATTCCCTGCTTGTTGACCATAAAATGTAATCAGAACAAAGATTAATGAAAGAACGCCACTCACTGAAAATAGAAGGCTCAATGTACGTTTTTGGCGCATCATTTTCTTTGTTTTAAGTACAGAGGACAATTTCATTCATAATCACTTCACTTTCCTTATACAACTGGATTATATCAAAGAACAAAACAAAAAAAAGAACCCAAATTATCAATTCTTTCTTGCGTTCCTTTCAATTTCCTTACATTCCCTTACAAATTATAATTTTTATTGATTTAATTTTTATTTCGGTGATATTAAAATGATTTTTATGTGAAATGTTACATTTTTTATTAAATATGAAAAAAGAGACTTTGATATCAAAGCCCCTTTGTAGTTTGATCATGTCTGGTTAATTACTTTTCAACATCTTTCCACGATTCAGTTCCGATATAACCTCTCAAGGCTTCTGCAGATAAAGGTTTCGTGAAATAGAAGCCTTGCATGATGTTAATATTATATTTTTTAGCCTCTTCTAACATCTCTTTGCTTTCGATTGCTTCACAGATTACGGTATAGTTATTTTTGTCTGCAAAATCAACCAAAAGCTGTGCAAACTTAGCTTTCATATAGGATTCTTCTTCTTTTAAGAATTCATTATCTAATTTGATAATATCAATATCCAATGATTGTGCGCGTGACAAGGTTGAAAAGTCTAATCCAAAACCATCAATCGCAATCTGGAATCCCATCTTCTTCAAATCTGATAGTGTTTTATGAATTTGCATAGGTTTATCAAACACTGCAAATTCAATCACTTCTAACACGATATTTTCGGCATTCATACGATATTTCTTAAGTAACTTTTGGAAATCTTGAGATAATGACTCATTCATCAACTGTTTAGGTGATAAGTTAATTGAGAACTTAAATTCCTTTTTAGGAAATTCCTGTTTTAATTCTTGGTATGTCTTAATGACTGTTTCAAGTCCCCATAAACCAATCCAGTTAATATCTCCTGATTGTTCCATGATACCTAAGAATTTAAAAGGTGATAATAATCCATGTTCGGGGTGATTCCATCTGATCAACGATTCAACGCCATAGATATCGTTTGTTTTAACATTGATCATCGGATGATAGAACAACTGGAACTCCTTATGTTGAATCGCATGCTTAATTTGATAATAGTATTCGACGTGTTCGCCGCCTTCAGTTGTCATTTCATCTGAATAAACGCGAATGTTGTTACCACCGTTTTTCTTAATGAGGTATGTTGCTAGTTTAAGTGAATTAAGCAAATCTTTTAACGTATTACCATGAATGGGATAGAATGCAACAGCGATTGATGCGGTCGCATTAATCGTTGTATCACCAAATAACTTAATTGGTCTTGCCAGAGATTGTTTAATCTTGTTAGCCAAGTCAACAGCTTCGGTTCTATCATAATCCATCGATAAGAAGATTAAAAATTCATCATTTTGTAAACGCGAGAGTTTAACACCTTTAGGTAAAGCAAGTTCAATATTTTTTACAATCTTTTCTAACACTTTTTCTGATTCTGTTGGACCAAACGCATTCACGAAATCTGAAAATTTATCTAAGTCAAGGTAGATTAATGAGAACTGGCCATCTTTACCTAATCTAGCAACATGCGAGGTAATAATCGATGTAATCTCGGCTTTGGTTAAAACACCTTCAATTAAAAAGGCTTTTTCCTCTTGGATGCGTGTTCTTTCTTTAAAGTAGGATCGAGCTAGAAAAAAGATAGCTGCTAGCATCACGAGGATAGCTATGATAGAAAGAATAATGGTTCCTTGATCACTAACTTGATATACACGTAGAATATTCATCGCTTCATCTCCTTTTTAACCTTTTGTAAATCAATTGTTCTTGTATGTTCAATATTAAACGCTTTAATTAAACGAATAGCTTCTGATTTAACAACAGGTGGTGAAATCAAATACCCTTGTATAATATTACAACCTGCTTTATAGACCAGTTGATTTTGTTTATCATTTTCAATACCTTCAGTGACAACCTGTAAACCAATGTTTCTGGCAAGTGATGAAATCATATTAACAATCGCACGTGAGTGGGCGTCTGTTTCAATATTGATAACGAATGCTCTATCAATCTTAATGGTATTAATGGGTAAGTCTTTTAAGTACTGCAAGGATGAATAACCTGATCCAAAGTCGTCTAGATGGATATCGAAACCATACTTTTGAAGAAGTTTGAGCTTATTAATGACTAAGTCAAACGATCCAATTAAGAAGGTTTCAGTGATTTCTAGAGAAATTGAATGTTTCTTGAGTTCATACTGTTCAAATACGGAAATAACTTCATTAACAAAACCAGCCTGCAAGATTTGAACAGGTGAAATATTAAGTGAAATATGGACACCATAAGGCTCCATTTCCTTAGCAATTTGGAACGTTTCATGGAGTGCGATACGACCAATATCGATAATCATGTTATTTCTTTCAGCCATTTGAATGAACTTAAGCGGTGATTCTGAAGCATATTTAGGATTATTCCATCTGATTAATGCTTCAAAACCGATAATCTTTTCATCTTGATTATGATATTGTGGTTGAAGAACCATATAGAATTCTTGGTTCTTAATCGCATTGGCTAAATCAGCTTCCATACGCTGTTCTCTAGATGCGATAAGGGATAATGTAACGTCGTATGAGAAACTTTTGTGTTGTGATGATTCTTTCGCATGATTTAAGGCAAGCATCATGTTATCATAGGCAACTTCTGCATTAAGAATTTCATAACGTTCAGTCTCAATCTTAAAGACACCCATCTTGACTTCGATATTGATAAAGTTCTTATCAATAGTGATCGGTTTTTCAAAAATAGATAAGACCTTTTGAATCCATCTATCAACCCAGTTATAGTTTTCAATATTCTTAAAGAAGATGACAAAACTATCTGCAGCTGTGTTATAAAGTGTTGCTGGATAGCCTTCAAGCGCTTCATCAATCAGTTCTGAAACAATAATTAAAAAGCGGTCACCTGATTTTTCACCGAGTAAGACATTAATCTTAGAAAATGAAACAACATCGAGTGCTAATAAAGCATTTTGATTTTTCAGTTCATCAGGATTCATGAAAAATGACTGCAAGTCCTGTCTTAAACTGTTTAAGTTAGGTAAGTGTGTTACTTTATTGTATAATGCCATGTTGCGATACTCATCGAATCGACCTTCGATGGATGTGATATCATCACCTACTAAGAGGAAACCTCCACCGGTCTTAATCGGAACAAATCTGATATAGACAAGACGCTGCAAACCTAATTCAAAGATTGCGGTGAACGCACGCTGACGATGAATAATATCTTCAATGTTTTCTAGATCAAATTCCTTTTTAATTTCAAAGTCTTTAACTTCATCGTAGATATCATAATCACCTAGTAATTTTTTGAAACTTTGATTATAACTCTTGATCTTACCCATGCGATTAATTTTAATTAAGTATGGTTTCGCATAATAGTGGGTAATTCTTGCGTTTTCTATATCATGCATTTTTGTTTCAAGTATTTTATATAAAATAATTAAGGCACCGGAGAACAATACAAAGATAACGAAGAATAATGCCCACAAAATATTGGTTAAATATGACATAGAAGATAAAACATCTGATTCATTGAATGTTTGTACAATGTAGAAATTCTTGGCTGAATAGGATGTATCTAATGGATTAAATGTATAAAATGATGCGGTTTGATTAAAAGGCATTTGATAGGTTGCTGAGTCATTACTTAAAAGTGTTTCTTGAATGTCATCAATAGCATCATCAACACCGAAAGATCTTAAGACATCATAAAAATAGCGATATGAGCCAAGTTGGAAAGATGCATATAAAACTTTGTTATCAGATGTAATAAGTGCATACTGTTCATAATCTTCAACTTCACTCATCAACGTTGTTAGGTATGTTTCAGCTTTAAAATATGCAACGACATCACCTATTAAAAAGAAAACATATTTTTCATCTGTTCCTGTCTGAAAAGCTTCTTGAAAACTGTAGACAGCAACAGGTTGTGAAATATCCGTAAGTGAAAAACTTGTGTGATAAGTATAACTTTCAAGACCAAATGTCACAGTTCTATCATCAAGTGTACCAAATCCTTGATAGGTATCATCTAAAACCGTAATCGTCTGCGCTTGACCATGAAGATAAAGAACAGGATCAGCTTGTGTTAGTTCAGCTTGCTCGATCAGTTCAGTTACTTTTTGATAATCATATGATAATTGAGTGTTGATTCTTTCAGCAACCACATCACCTTTTTGAACGAGATTGTTTTTTGCCTGATTAATGATAAAGTTGTTGGAAATCATGGTATATGAAAAAACCACGACTAGAACAAGTAGTGCATAGGATAGTATAAATGCAATTGCCAATTTCCACATGTAACTTTTCATGTTGATCCATCCGTTTCATCATTATCTATGGCATAGCAAAAAAGAGGTTATATCTTGATACCTTTGAAAATATTATACATGATAATCGTGTATTCGTCACCATTTAATCATTTTAAATCTGATTCAATAAGATAAATTCCTTCATCTAATGATATAATATCATTAAATAAGGGGATGCTGACATGACCATCAAAGACTTGACTGAACATTTATTACTAAGTCCACACGGAAAGGCTTCATCGACAGAAAAGACCATGGGTTATTGGCATTATGAACACAAAGCGAAGTCTTTTGAATTGTCGGATGAATTGAAAAAAACATTTCATATATCAAACGATAAATCATCATGGATTGCGCTTATTCATGAAGAAGACCAGGATGATCTACAATCAAAATTCAACTCCGCGATCAATGAAAACAAACCTTTTTCAGCTCGGTTTAGGTTAAGACTTGAACAATCCATCATATGGGTTGATGTCCAATCACGCATCGACTCTCTACATGATGTATTTCTAGGTTTTTATGGAAGTATCTATAATATAACATCTGATATCCTCAATGAACTTGAAGACGAATCAAAAATTAGATCATTGGAGAAAACAATTTTATCTTTGACACAGGAAAAGGATGCCATTCTTTACCAAAGCGATAAACAAAATGCGATTAAATCAAGTTTTTTGTCAACGATGTCTCATGAGCTAAGAACACCGATGAATGCCATGTTAGGTTTTCTAAAACTTCTTGATGAAACAGATCTAAACGATGTACAAAAAGAATATGTGAGTCGTATACATGATGCATCATCTCATCTTCTAACCATTATGAATGACATCTTAGATCTTTCAAAGATGGAAGCGGGTAAAATGGTTCTTGAAAAGAATCGTTTTAAAATGGATAAGTTAATCTCGGATGTTAAAACACTTCTTGAAAAAAATGCAGAAATGAAACATCTCTACCTCGATATTGAAACGATTAATTGTCCACCATCTTTAATCGGTGATAGCTTGCGTATTAAACAAATCTTAATCAATCTCATCAACAATGCGATTAAATTTACGGATATGGGGGGTATAAGTCTTGTCATATCTTCAGATATGATAGATGAAACGCACCACATGGTATCATTTAAAGTCAGTGATACGGGTATTGGTATGACTGCCGAACAACAAAGCAGACTCTTTCGTGAATTTGAACAAGCCGATCTATCAACATCACGTCATTATGGTGGGACTGGTTTAGGCTTATCCATTAGTAAAAAATTAGCTGATCTCATGCAAGGAAAAATCACTGTAGAAAGCAAACTCAATGAAGGTACGACATTTACACTTTCAATTCCTCTTCTTCTCGATGATGATATCGAAGATGATCAAGACGAACAAGATCAGATCACACCTACATTTAAGCCACATTCTCACATCTTAGTTGCAGAAGACCACATCCTATCACAAAAACTAACTGAACGTATGTTAACACAACTTGATTTACACGTCAAAATTGTTGAAAACGGTGAAAAAGCGATTCAAGCGATGAAAGATGATGCCTATGACCTTGTCTTTTTAGACATGAATATGCCTGTCATTGATGGTATCAAAGCAGCTAAAGCCATTCGTAGATTTAATGCCAAGACACCATTAATTGCACTTACTGCAAATCAATATGCAGAAGACCGTTCACGATGTCTTTTAGCAGGTATGAATGATATACTAGTAAAACCTATTGATAAAGTCATGCTGATTGACATGTTATCAAAGTGGTTACCCGAATAAAAAAAGCACATGATGTGCTTTAGATAACGTGATGAAGCTTTAAGATTGTTTGATAAAGTACTACACCTCGTTTTAAAATGTCTTCATCAAACTGAAACTGATCGCTATGAAGGGGATGAATATATCCCTTTTTTTCATTGCGTGAACCAAGCATCACAAAAACACCAGGAACTTTTTGTTGATAAAATGCAAAGTCTTCAGATACTGGCATGGGATCAATTATTTTGTACTGATCCTCTTTAAGGGCATTTTTTAAGTTAGTAAACAAATCATGATCATTGATAACAGGTGGATAATAGTCTTTCACCTCGTTATGTATCTTAACACGATATGATATCTCAATGCCTTGTTCGATTTCTTTCATCCAGGTTTTCATTTGTTCATAAACTACTGGATCAAATGCACGCATTGTACCAGAAAAGTTAACTTGTTTAGCGATAATATTTCTAGCTTCACCACCATGGAGTGTACCAACTGTTAAGACAGCACGATCAAGGGGATTCAGTCTTCTGCTTAAAATGGTTTGATATCCTTGTATGAGTTGAGCAGTAGCCAGAATCGCATCGTGACCTAAATGTGGTAATGCACCATGTGATGACGTACCTTGTACGACACCATCAAACTCACCATTTTGAGCCATCATTGGTCCATCGACCAGACCATAAAGACCTTCATCTAAACCCGGATAGAGATGGATGCCATAACACGCCTTAATGTTAAAACGTTCAAATAAACCTTCTTCAATCATCACCTTAGCACCACCAGGTCCTTCTTCAGCTGGTTGAAAGATCATGACAATGGTTTTTTCTAAATGTTCAAGTGTTGAAACATATGCTGCAAAACCTAACATCATGGCCATATGTCCATCATGACCACATGCATGCATCTTACCTGGATGTTTTGATTGAAAATCACAACCCGTTTTTTCCTCAACAGGTAGTGCATCCATATCAGTACGAAACATGATGGCATTTTGTGATTTGCCCTCTTTAGAGATCACCCAACCTGTTTTAGCCATAGAGATAGGGTGATAACCTAAATCGGTTAGTACATCATAAATATAGCGACTGGTTAAGTCCAAATCGAACCCTAATTCAGGCATTTGATGTAAATCACGACGATATGTTTTTAAATGATCAACCATCTTATAACCCCTTTTCAAAATTGAGAATGCGTTCTTTGAGGTCTACATAATCTTTTCCTGAATAGCCCGTCATAGAGCCATCTTTTCCAATAACACGATGACATGGAACAACAAGACCAATTGGGTTTCTTTTACATGCTTGTCCAACTGCACGAACTGCTTTAGGACGCCCTATAGTCTGTGCTATCTCTTGATAAGATCTTGTTTCTCCATAAGGTATGTCCAATAAAGCTCGCCATACCGATTGTTGAAAATCTGTACCTTTCTCAAAGGCTACTTGACAATCAAACATCTTTTTTTCATGATGAAAATAAGCATCAAGCTCCTGCTTGATCCACATAACATCTTTAGATTCACTTTCTTCAACATCTAAATCATCAAACATCATTGAAATGAGTTGGTGATTTTTGAGTTTAAATGTGATCATCCCTAGTGGGGATGCGTATTTACCATACATAGGGACTCCTTTTATGGCGTATTGTTCTGTCGTTTCGATTGGTACATGCGATGATCGATGAATCTTAAGAACTGATCAATACTCTTAAAGTCTTCTGAGTAAATGCCATAGCCGTAACTGCATGAAAGTTCATAGGGTTTATCTGAATTCTCATTGAATACAGAAAGTGATAACTTAATATCTTTAATCAAAGCTTCAAGACGTTGCTGTTCTTTTTCCTCTGTAATGATGATGAACTCATCACCACCTAAACGAGCGATAATTTCATTGCTTTTAATCAAACCCTTAATGCGAGATACAATTTCAGTAATCGCATAATCACCTTCAGCGTGTCCATATTGATCATTAATCTTTTTTAAGTGATCAATATCGAAGAAAATACCACCAAAAGGTTCAACATGCTTTTGTTTAAGTCTTTTCTCCATGTAGTAATCAAAAGATCTTCTCGTCCAAGATCCTGTCATAATATCAAGGTGAACGAGACGTTCTTGTAGATAAATATAGACGATGACCAAAGCGAATCCTGCAGAACTCCATGCGAGCAAAATACCATAGAATAATGATTGAAGTATCGCACCAACTACAGGTATAAAATTGAAAATCATGAGTAGTAAAAGTTCATTGATCATCAACTTATTTTTATTCATGAAAATGTGAATCATCGACACGATAAAATAACTGTATGTAATCGCAATCGAAACATCAAAGAATGGTCCTCTTGTATAAACACCTTGCGCATCAATGTGAAAGTAAAGATTAAAAAATGGACTAAGTGCACTTAAAATGGCATTGATAATGACAGGTATAAAAATGATAATGAGTGACCTTTGAGAGACTTTTTTACGTGCTGTGACAAACTGTCTAACAAGTAAAAACCATGAAGCTGACAAAATAGGTGCAATAGTATATAAAATCACATGTAATAAATTGGATGTGATAATGAGAGGCAACTCTGTTTGTCCGTTGATGATACAGGTCAAAGCTTCTATCCCGTTTTGCACAAAAACGATAACGATGGTTATCATATAAGCTTTATTGAGAAGATCCTTTTGATCTAGTCTTCTAATTGCAATCATAAACACCATGAAAAGCATGAACATGGCGATTAAGTTGATGTCAATTCTTAAAAAAGTGTCCATAGGTAATCCCCCAAATCTTACTATGATTATACACTTATTTAACAGTTTTTAAAAGATAGAAAAGAAAAGAAGTCATTTGACTTCTTGTTCCTGTTCTCTATGATAATTTAGTCTCAGTTCACATTTATCTAATTCATCGTAAAGTTCACGTGGTATTTTGTCTCCAAGAGTTTTATAATATGCTCTGATTGATTTGACTTCTTCTACCCATAAATCATGATCAACTTCTAACAGTTTATCGAGTGCTTCATGTTGCATCGGTAAACCTCTGATATCGATAGCATCTTGGGTTGGGATGTACCCAATGGGTGTTATATCTGCTGTAGCAGTGCCATCACACCGTTCAAAAATCCACTTAAGAACACGTGAATTGTGTCCAAACCCTGGCCACATGTAATGACCTTCTTCATCTTTTCTAAACCAGTTGACATAATAGATTTTTGGTAATAAAGCCTCATTACTACGTGCCCCCATGTCAAGCCAATGCTTTAAATAATCACCTACATGATACCCGATGAAAGGTAACATGGCAAAAGGATCACGTCTAACTTTACCGATTTGATCTGAGATGGTTGCTGCTGTAATCTCAGAACCCATCATCGAACCCATAAAAACACCATGATTCCATGATAATGATTCATGAACTAAAGGTATCGTAGTTGGTCTTCTACCACCCACTAAGATAGCTGATACTAAAACACCCTCAGGTTGATCCCATTCTTCTGCAAGCACAGGGCACTGCTTAATTGAAACGGTGAACCGGCAATTAGGATGAGCAGCTGTCGTCTTTTTTTCTGGTGTCCAGTCTTCACATTTCCAATCCATTAAATGATTGGGAATAGGACCATCAATACCTTCCCACCAAACATCATGATCATCGGTTAAAGCTACATTTGTGAAAATCGTGTTTTTTCTAATCGATATCATGGCATTTGGATTTGATTCAAAACTTGTACCTCGTGCAACACCAAAGAATCCTGATTCTGGATTTATAGCATAAAGTCTTCCATCATCTTTCATCCATAGCCATGCAATATCATCACCAACGGTTTCTACTTTCCATCCAGGTATGGTTGGTACAAGCATTGCTAAATTCGTTTTGCCACACGCACTAGGGAATGCTCCTAGAATGAACTTCGATTTACCCTCAGGATTTGTAATCTTTAAGATAAGCATGTGTTCTGCCATCCACATCTCATCACGTGCGAGCACAGTTGCAATTCTTAATGCTAAACACTTCTTACCTAAAAGCGCATTGCCACCATATCCTGAACCATAACTCCAAATCAAATTCTCCTCTGGAAAATGAGCAATAAACTTCTTTTCAATCGGTGCTGATGGCCACATCACATCAGTTTGTCCTTCTTTTAGTGGATAACCCACGCTGTGTAAACCAGGAACGAACGATCCAATAGTTTCTAATTCTTTTAAGACATCACGACCCATGTGAGTCATGAGTCGCATGTTACATGCTACATAACCGCTATCTGTTAATTGAATCCCAATTTTTGATAACGGTGATCCAAAAGGTCCCATCATATAGGGAATCACGTACATCTTTCTTCCCTTCATAGAGCCTTTATAAAGTGATCTCATGATTTTTTTAAGTTCATCTGGATCCATCCAATTATTTGTTGGACCCGCATCATTTGGATCTTTGGACGCAATAAACGTCCTGTTTTCTACACGTGCTACGTCCGATGGATCACTAAAGAATGCATAGGATCCTGGTCGTTTGAGTGGATTCAGTGGGATTGCTTTTTTCTGCAAAACCAGTTCGTCCATCATCTTTTGATACTCTTCTTCTGTGCCATCACACCAGTAAATCTCATCGGGTTCACATAGAGCTGCCATCTCTTGAACCCATGCGTTTAATTGGTCATAACGAATCATATTTTTCTCCCTTTATTCATTTATGATTTATACGATCTAAAGAGCTTATGTTTGACTTCAGCTGCATACTTTTGATACGCAGGTGAATGTGTACGTAAATAGTGATCCTCCATGTATGTTCTGATGATAAATAGTAATATGAGACCTAATGTGGGTAACATGGCGTAAAGTGATTCTAAAATAATCGGTACTACAGATAGATATGTCATCATACCTAAATAGCCAGGATGTCTGATGATTTGATAAGGTCCAGATGTGATAATTGGATGATCTTCAGCTGTTTGCATTTTTGAAAAATACGGATTTTCTCTCATTGACCAGCCTGTGATAAGCATTCCGATTGCGAAAATAAAGATGGCTAAGATTAACATGTATAAAGGGATGCCTGTCGACCATCCAAAACGTTGATCTAATCCAGCAAGGACATATGTACCATATCCTAATAAGTACATCGGTATAACAAGTGTTTTTTCATATAAAGCTTTGTTGATATCTTTTTTTGCTCTATTTTCTTTAACTTCTCTTGGAAGAATGAAGAAAAATATGATATATGTCACAAGGAACAAACCCATGAGTATCCATGCGCCTAAATACTTGATATCACCTGCTGATATGAGACAGATAGCAAGGCCAAAAAGAAGCTGAATGATAAGAAAAGCAGCTCTTTTATAAAGATTAAAAGAATGATTCTTCGTTTTTGATATGTTATTATTGTTCACGTTACACCTCATCTTCATTATAATCCATCTGATGATAAATAAAAAGCCATTCCTATTGAATAGCCTTTTCTCTGTATTTTTTAATTAAATCAAACGCCTTTTCATAAACTGTTTTCATTCTATTTTCACTGACCATATCCATCACATGATCTAGATCGAACCATCTCACATCTTGATGTTCATTAGGATTGTGAACTGGAATTTCATTGTCATCTGCAATCAGTAAGTAGGTTGCATTTAAATGAAGATGATCGGGTACATAAACACCCTTTTTAATATGGTTATGGACATAAATCACATCAATGGTAAAAATATCTTCTGTATGTGGTTTTAAATGCTTTAATCCAGTTTCCTCTTCTGCTTCTTTGAGAGCAACATGAAGTAAATCTTCATCACCGTCCGCATGACCACCTACCCATGCCCATGACTGATAGATGTGGTGAAATGCAAAGACAACTTTATCCATCTTTTGATTAACAACAAAAGCGGATGCTGTGATATGAGCCGCTAAATTATCACGACTTAAACAATTAGGATTAACGTTTATGAAGTCTAAAATCAGTTGTTGATCACGTGATTCTTGTTCATTTTTAGGTTGATAGTTTTTAAATAAGTCGTAGATGTTCATCTTAGTGCCCTTTCTGGTTATTTATATGAAACACATCGTCTTTGCCTAAAACGAACTGTTTCAAGAGATGTTCTTGTTCTTTTTCTTCATTTTCTCTTAGTTTGATAAAAGCCATAACTGGTATTGCAGTTAAAACATCATCAATGGATATACCTGTCATCCGAGTGATGTTTAAAAGATACGGTTCTGCAAGTTCAAATGCATATTGTCTAAAAATAATATACGTGCTTGCAATATCCATCGATGGATTGCCAAGTTTAGCATTGGTCCAATCGATGATGGTATATGATTGATTGCTGTAAATAATATTTAAAGGATGAAAATCAAAATTACATAGTACATACTTTCTTTCAATGGATGAAAGTGATTGTAGTGCTTTTTCTTTTAATAAATCATCGATTTGTGTGTTTCTAATCTGTTTATCAAAAATCGAATAAACATCATGTAAATCTAAATCATGATATTGATATATATCTTTTTGAAGATTCATGAAGTCGTTTAGCCCTTCTTGATATCCTTCTTTAAGGATTCGGTCAGCAAGCGTTGGTCCTTCATAGAGCGTCATTTTTATCATGTGATCCACAATTTCATATGATGTTACTAGAAGTTTTGTTTTGTTATATATCTCATTTTGCACATGGACTTCATAATTGATATTTTTGATGTCGTAATGTTCATGGTACTTTTTATAAGCAAATGTGCCATCCGTATAAACGGTTGCAGTTTTTCCTTCGCCTAACTTAATCATGTCTTACCCCCTTTGTGTTATGTTCGATGTTTTATTAATAGTTCATGATATCTTTGTTTAATCTTTACGTAGTTTCTTTCAAGTTCATCAACATCTTTAACAGTTAAAGCATCTTGAATAAGTTTGATATCACAAGGTGCATAATCAAGTCTTGCATATCTTAAACCAAAATCAACACGTTCCTTTCGGTATTCAACATTAAGCATCACTGCTAAATGTCTACTGATATAACTGTAATATGTGGGATACACATCGAGAAATTCGTGACGTGCAATCCCTTTTTCAATTTCTAATTCAATCAAAAAATCAGTTTGAGTCACGCTTTGTATCATCTTCTGAACGCGTTCTTCGATGACTTGTTTTGATGATGGCGAAGGATCATAGACATGGTCATGATCAAACCATACGACAGCTTGTCCATGACGGTCTTGTTCCATCAGTTTATCAAGATGACTTCTTTTCATTACAGCAAGATCAATGTATAGAAATGGTGTAACCTGATCGATTTGATAAAAACATTGTGATACACCATTCCATGCAGGTTCCGGAACACGATATGATCTCGTGATATGAACATGTTGTGTTATGAAGTTCTTAAAATCAGTAAAAGCTTGTTCAACATGCTCCTCATCAACAACAAGCGTTAAATCAAGATCAGAAAATTCATCTAAACGGTGGGTTGCAGCTGATCCACCTTCCCACGCTGCACAAATATAAGGCATTTTTAATGCCCAAGGTTTAATAAGTTCAATTAATTGAGTTCGATTATACATCAGTATGTCCCCCTTCATGGTGATCTTCAAGCGCATCTACAAATAGATGTTTTAAAGTTTCATCCATTAATTTTTGATCAAAATAAATCTGAAGCGTATGTTTTTCTGTAAATTGATACATTGAAAGTAAATGGCGATAATCTTTATTTTTACTTGTAAAAATGTTCACATGATCTTTAAAAAAAGCTAGCATCACAGATGGTCTGTAGTGAGGTTTTATAGTTTCAAACCGCTACAAATAAAAAAGAGGTTGTCGTGCAAAAAGTGTCAAACAAACATCCGGATAACTCTCTTTAATCATCATCTCAATCGCATCAAACATGCTTTTCTGAGCGCTTGTCATCGTCAAAAGATATTCATCAATTGTCATCTTATACCTCCTATATGATCATGGGTTCACAAAGTGTGAACTTCTTGTGATCAAAATCAACTTGTGCGTTAATACCATAAGGTATGATTGTTCTTGGGTAAGCATGACCAAAATTAAGATTATAAAGCATGGATAGATGATGCTTTTCAGCAAATTCTCTTAAAATATCGCGATATGCTTCGATATATATCTCATCATGCGGCTTACCGATGATCATGCCTTTAATCACTTGAAGGGTACCAAGATTTTCAAGTTCTTTGATATAGGTATAAAATTTTTCAGGTGTAGGTTCTTCTTCACTGGTTTCAATAAACATGATTTTATCTTTCCAATCACTTAGTTTAGGTAGCAAATCATATTTGTCATAAATGATTTTCTGATCACTATATCTTGAACCAGTATATGCATCATAAATCGATTCTAAGCAGCCACCTAAAAGCCTTCCTTCAATGATGCCCCTACCATAAATCACATCATAACCACGTTGATCAGGTATCATCTCATGGGGTGTTCCTAATGCTTTAGTCGAAAAATCTTTCCGATCGACATACCAACTCTCACTTGGGGTTATATCGAGTTTAGCTTTAGGTAAGAACAAATTGTGACATTGTTTTTGTGTATAAGGTAACATATTCAGATCAAGTTCAGCAAAATCAGTTAAAAAGGTTGGTCCATAATATGTAACTAAGCCAAGCTTATAAAACATCAAATGATTATTTGTTGTATCTGAAAAACCCATAAATATTTTAGGTGTTTGTTTCACTTGATCGATAAACCGTTGATCTTCTAATAGAAACGGTAAGAGACGATAGGTGTCATCACCACCGATGGCACAGATGATTCCCTTAATTTCATTATCATAAAAAGCTTGTTTTAAGTCTTCAGCACGTGCTTCTGGATGATGATAAAGATAATCTATACCTGATAATGAATACCTCATGAAAACAGGAATTAAGTCCATGTCTTTCAGTCTTTTAATCCCTAATTCGAGCTGATGAAGACATTTACTTTCACCTAACAAACCGGAAGACAAACTAACTATAGCTACTTTATCTCCAGGATATAGACGTTCTGGTACAATCATAAAAAACACCTTCTTTTATCTGATAATAACACTATGAAAAAACTGTTCTTGAAAATGTGTTATCTTTATAATCTCTTGATCTGTGAAATGCATGTTGATAGGTGCAACGACTAATTTGTCTTCGACATCATCTAACCGGTGGATGATCGCAATCACACGACCTTGAAAAGATGTAACGGGTACATCAACACCCAACACATAAGCATCAATCTCTTCACCATCACATGCGAGTGTATTTTCGATACAGCCATAATTGACTTCATAATAAAGATCACGATGCTCAGGATGATAACTTCCAAGCGGTCGATCAATATGAACTTTTACGATATGACCAATCATCTTTCGTTCATCCTTATTTTAAATTCAACAATGTGATAGTTTCAACGTGCACAGTTTGAGAAAACATGTCAACACCAATAACATCCTTAAGATGATATAGTTTTGTAAGTTTTGCAAGATCTCTGGCCTGTGTTAAAGGTTCACATGAAATATAGGCGATACGTTTTGGTTTCAGTTTTATAACAGCATTTAAAAAAGATTCAGATGCGCCTTCTCTAGTTGGATCCATGATTAAACAATCAATTTTACCTTGATAAGTCATCATAAACTTTTCAACATCATCATTAACTAACTTGAGGTTTGACACATTGTTTTCTTTTTTATTCACTAAAGCATCTTGATGGGATTTGGGATTTGTTTCAACGGCAATCACTTCTTTTGCTTGTTGAGCTGCAAGTAATGAAATTGTACCAATCCCTGAATAAGCATCCATGACAACATCGTTTTTTGTAATTTGTAACAGATCTAAAGCTTTCTCGTAGAGAACCATCATCTGTCTGGGGTTAACCTGGTAAAAAGAACGCGATGATAAACGAAATTTCACATCATGGATCTTTTCATAGATATAGCCGCTACCATAGAGTACTTTTTCCTCTTCTAATAAAACAAGATGTGTCTTTCTTTTATGGATATTTTGAATCACAGTTGCAACTTTAGGATGTTTTTCTCGTATATCAGAAATGATTTTCTTCGCGTTAGGCAATAGATTTCCTTGTGTTACAAAAACAACCATTAATGCATTATTCGCATAACTTTTACGAATTAAGACATGCTTGATAATACCCGTTCCTGAATCAATATCATATGCTGGTATTTTATACTGATTTAAAATAGTTTCAATCGTTGATAAAAGAAAATTCGTGTCTTGATCATGAAGGTAACATTTTAAGAAAGGTATAATTTCTTTGGTATTTTCACGATAGAGGCCTAACTTTAATTTTTGAGCTACGGTTGTAGCTGATAAAACCACTTTATGACGGTAATGAAGAGGTTCAGGATTTTTCAAAATACTGATATCTTTTTGATACCGTAGTCTACTGAATAATTGTTTTAAATGATCTTCCTTAAGTCTGATTTGTGCATCATATATGACATGCAAAAGATCGCAACCCCCACAATCATAAAAAATAGGACACATGACTTCTTGACGATCTTTCGAGATGACTGTTAAATCTTTGCTTGTCACATGACTTTTTCCATCTGGTAGGGTTGCTTGTTCTCCAGGAAGCATGTATTTGATTTTCTTTTTTGCATCGGTGATGGGTTCACTGATATGTTTTAATCCTGTACATGTAATATTCATAGACACCTCTTAACCCATATTATACATCAAAAAAGGGGATAACCCCTTACTTTGTTCGTGTTTATTTCTTGAGTTTTTCTTTTTCAATCTTAAAGAGTTCTTCAACAGCAAAATGAAGTTTGGTCACAACATTCTTCCTATTCTTAGGATAAATATAATATGTATCATCTAATGTCGATAAGTCGATACAATCGCCTTTGCCAAAGTAATCATATTCGATATGAAGCGAATAGAGTGATAAAGGTTCTTTGATGAGATGAAGTGGTTGATCAAACTCAGTTCCAGTTAATACAAAGCCGTTGACATCATGTTTTAAGTGTCCATCTCCTAAACGAATATAGCCTTTAGCATTCGGTAAAGAATCAATGATGACATCATCTTCAAACTGATATGATCCCTCTTCAATTTGTTTTCTGACTTGACTTCTTTCAAACTCATACCAATCTGGAATATGTGAAAACTCAGTTTCACCTTCTGTTGCGTGAAGTTTTCCATAGACATCCATTTCATATGTTTTATGACAATGATTGCACCAGATTTTGTTGCCTTTTGAATCCATCTCATGTTCAGTTAAGCAGCTTGGGCATTGATATAAGACTTTATGTAAGTTCTCAGCACGGAAAGGTTCATCAATAACGACTTTGTTGTCGAATTGCCACTTATATTCATCATAAACAAACGCTTTTTTAATTCTGTCATTGATCTCATCTAACGAAAGTTGTTCAATTTCGTCTTTTTTAATGATTTGTGTCATATCAGCTGTGATATTGAGTTTTCGTGGTTTTAAGTTCCATACGGGTTGTGATAAATAATTACCATGCATATTCAGTACAACAACTGGATGTTTGAATAGTTTAATAATCTTACCTAATGAATCAGGAAGAATAGCTGTTGTTCCGACGAGTGAATAGCGAGCTTCTGGATATATAGCTACAATATTCTTCAAGTTTTCTAAACTATATTTAATTTGTTTAACCAACTTTGTATCGTTCGTAAATTTGCGTTTTGCTATACCACCCACATTACGTAGTAACCACTCACGACCAATAAAACCATCAATAGCTACAATATAGTTCGCACGATGAGGAAAAATTGAAGCTGTCGTTACTTTGAAATCCTGAAAAGCGTGATGTGTACATAATAAAATGTAGGGTGGTTTTAGACCTTCCATGGCAACCTTGTTCACTTTTAAATGTCTTTTCCATACAGCAGGAAAACTTAAAAGAAAGGCAAGTGGTGTTAAGAAGATACGTTCTTTTTTAGGTTTCATGTCAAAATCAAAGCGCTTAATCTGGTTCATAACGGACCTCATTCTTTAGATTTTGTGGATCAGTTTCAAATCATTACAACCTTATTCTTTCCAGTCTTCTTTGCTTGATACATAGCTTCATCTGCGCGTTTAATCGCTTGATGATAAGTTTCATGTGTTCGTTTCATGGTTGCACCAATGGATACAGAAATGCTTTCATCAAATGAATCTCTGCGTAAATTGGATTCATGAATAAGAACTCTTAAACTTTCAGCGACATTCTTACAATCTTCTTCATTTACATCAAGTAGGAAAACAATTATTTCTTCACCACCATAGCGAATGACAACATCCTTTTGTTTGAGATTATAAACTAAGGTTTTACTAATGGCCTTGAGGACTTCATCTCCAATGTCGTGTCCATAAGTGTCATTAATGTTTTTGAAATTATCAATATCTAAGAAGAGAACACCTAAATGAGTTGCTGCATGACCTTCAACATAACTCTTCATTTTTTCAGATATGAAACGACGATGGTATAAACCAGTTAGTGGGTCAACTAAGTTAAGATGTCTAAGTAGTTCAATCTCGTCTTTCATGAGATTTTTTTCTGTTTCATCTGTGAAAACCTCAATCGCACCAACGGGAATACCTTCTTCTAAAACAGGAATAGCTCTCACATGAACTTTGACACGATGCCCATCTTTATGATGGAGATATACCATATGATCGGTAACAATATTTTCTTTAATGGCTTCAGTTAAAGGACAGCCAGAAAAACAAAGATGTTTACCTGTTTCATCCACGTGATTTAGAATATTGTCATAACAAAAGAATCCAACAGTTTCGTCTTGTGAAAATCCTGAAATCTTTGAAGCTATGGGATTAAAATATAGAATTTTCCTTTCTTTATTTACAACATAAATTGCCTCATGAAAAGATTCAAATACACTCTTATAATGTTCAAGTATTTCCATAGTTTTCTATCCTTTCTTGAAACCAGTACGGTTTTGACTCCCCCATGAACCTTTTTCTCTCAATGCTGAGAATGTTGAAAACACGCGGTGCAATGAAATCAACTGACGATAGCCAAAATTTTCTACGATGGCAATCCAAATCAATAACCATGTTTCCTTGTAGGAGTAAAATATCGATTTTCTCTCTGCAATCCATAAGGAAAATAACGATATGATTATACCATATCCAATCGTAACAACGAATAATAAAATAACAAGTGGTGTATTTAATAAACCCAAGATAAGACCAATGATGAGGGCTAAATAACCCATCGTCTCAACAAAAGGTCCCACCATTTCAAAAATAAAGAAATAGGGGAATGCAATTAAACCTGGTTGTTTATACTTTGGATTAAAGAGCATATGTCTGTGATAACTCAAGATATCCAAAAGGCCACGCTGCCAACGATTACGTTGTTTTAGAAGTGAACGATAGTCAGATGGAAGCTCTGTATAGCAATTCGCGTGGTGAACATACTGCACACGGTATGGTCGTTTTTCTCTCAGAGCACGATAGGTCAATCTAACGACAAGTTCCATATCTTCACCGACAGTATCTTTTTTGAGTTCACCACTAACGGTTAAATATCCACCTGTTTTAATCAATGTCTTTCGATCAAACAGACCAAAAGCACCTGATATAATGAGTAGACTATTAAGCTTAGACCACCCTATACGTCCAGTTGTAAAAGCTCTTAAGTATTCTAGTGTCTGATATCTGACAACACTCTTTTTCCCTAAACCTTGTTTTTCAATCTTACCCTGATCTACCTCACACCCATTGACAGGTACAATATTGCCACCAAGAGCTATATGATCATTTGGATGATCTAATGTAACACTCATCAATTTCAAAAGCGCATCTTCTTCTAGCAGTGAATCAGCATCAATACCGCAAACATAATCATATTTTGCAGCATTAATTCCTAAGTTAAGGGCATCTGCTTTACCACCGTTTTGTTTATCAATAACAATTAAATTTGGAATGCGACTGTTGATATAAACACCTCGGAGAGCTTTGGTATTGAGTGATAATTTAAAGAATGGGTGTTTTCGTTTTAAATGAAAGTGTTCGATTAAAACATTGATCGTTTGATCTTTTGATCCATCATTAACAACGATAACTTCATAGGTTGGATATTTGAGATTAAGTAACGATGTAATGCTTTCAACAATCGATTTTTCTTCGTTATATGCCGGTGCAATGATCGATATAGATGGCAATAGATCGCGTTCAAACAAAAAGGTATCACGTTTGATATGCCATTGTGATAGACGATCTTTTGAGCCTTTAATCGAGAGGAATAACAGTGATAAATAGATGGTGTTCACACTCATAAAGTAAACGACCAAATAACGATTGATATGAACGATAAATGCTTTAAAGAACGTATTGAAATCACTCATGAGTAAGTTAGCATTAGTAATCAATGAGATCAATGGTAATAACAAAAACCCGATACTGATCCATATGGATATCCAAATGATCTTATCTTTTTCAAGGGGTGATTTTTCTCGCTGAATAACTGGTTGTGGCTTTTTAGTTAATCCCAATTTAGATAAGAGAGCAGGTGTCGCATAAATTTCAAGTTGTTGTTTGACGTATTCATCTTTAGAAGCATATTTTTTTAAAATGGGCATGTATAATTTTTCAAGATCATCATCTTTATTGTGATTAATGAAATCGATAAAGTCTTCAATCATATGAAGCTCAAAGATCATATCGATAATGGATGAAATATAATCGTATTCACCACTTCTGAGCTTTAAAACCAAGTAATCAATATCTTGAGCAAGTAGTCTTGCGATGACACGTTTTTGTGATTTATGCGTGTATTTAACATAACTTTTAATAACGTAAAGTAGTAATTCTTTGGATTCAAAAACGATATTGGATATCGCTTCTGTGATTTCATTTTCTAAATCTTGATCCTGACAAAGTTGTAATAATTGATCAATCATTTGATTAGTATGTTGCTGTCCGCAGGCTAAAACAGCCTTTTTTCTTACCCATAACTCTTCATCGTGTAAAAAGCGATCATCGATCAGTAAATGAGGATACTGTTTGACTAAAACACTCAGTGCTTTTTTTCTTAAATGCTCATCTAGAAGAGCTTCATTAAACACACGAAGCGTATAATCTTTAAGTTTATTTTCCAAGTGATACGATGCGATTTCTAAAATAACATATGAGATTTCTTTTTGATGGTTAGCATATTGATAAATCTCTGATAAATAAGGTTTAAGAATAGGGTAATGATTCTGGAAGAGATTTTTCATCCATTTTTGATAATTGACAGATGAATCTTTAAGTGATGCTAACATTCTGTCTACGTCAGCTTGATCAAGATGATGGATCAGATGATAAGAAAGATAATATAAAACCGTTTCATTTTTTTCTTTCATCAAACGTTTTTTTAAAACTTTGATTGTATCTTCTGTTCCAAGTTGGCTCACATAAAAAATGGCTTCTTTTCTTCTTAAATAAAAGATGCTGTTGAGTTGTCTAATCATACGTTTGGTAAAGCGCATCTGTATTAAGTCATCAACAATCCGTTTTCTTATATCTTCATCGATCTTAACTTGTGTTTCAATATCGATAAAAACATCAAAAAAGAAACGTGAACGAAAGCGATAATGAACATCTTCACCGTCGAAATATTTCTTAAAAATGACATCTCGAGCTACACCTTGAAGATGACGATCGCGTTCTATAGCACCTTTTTGGATGACAATGAGGTCGATTAAAATGAGAATGATTGCGAAACAAAAGATCAAGATTAAATAGGCTTGATCAAGTGTCATGATCTCACCCTTTCTTTCATCCGATTGACGTGACCAATCAACTCCTCAGGAACGATTGGTTTTTCTAAAATTAAATCGACACCTAAAAGATTGCCACGCTTGATATTTTCAATCGTTTTGTTATGAGAAACCATAATGAATGGAATATCTTGAAAAGACTTCGATTCATTCATTTTCATCTTTAGCTGAAAACCATCCATTTTGGAGAGATTGATTTCTGATATCACGATATCAATTTTGCGTTTCTGCAAGATTGATAAGGCTTCAACAACTGAATCTGCTAAGACAATTTCATAATGAGCACGCTTAAAAATACGATAAAGCATGTTGCGATTGATTTCATCTTGATCGACTAACAGCAAAGAACCTTCGATGTGTTCTGGTAATTCCGTGCGTTCATCAATGATCAAGTTTTGTCCCTTGACTTTAGCATAAGCCATACGTTTTTCAATCAAGTTCATTAAATTATTCAATCTTTCATCGATCGGTAAATTTTCATCAACTTCATGACATGTCACAACAGCAATCGATACGGTCACTTTTTCGATGAAACTTGTTGCTTGTGCAACGGCATTTCTAAATGCCACTGCTTCATTAATGATATATTCAAGTGTTTCATTTTCGATAAGTGCATAGATACCTGGACCACGCTGTTTAAAAAGTAATGTCTTCTCGTGTTTCACCTGATCGATCACATAAACCATGTTTCTAACGGTTTCATCACCCGTTTCCTTGTTAAATCGACGATTAATATCTGGTAGTTGATCGAGTTGAATGAGAAGTAGTCCTCTCGTTTTTCCTGCAGGAGCTAAGTGGTTAGAAAAATGCTCTGTCATCATTTTGTATAAAACATCTTGTTGATAAAGCATGGTTAATTTATCGCGTAATATCAGATCTTTCGCATCTTCTATCTGTTGATTAAGTGAGGATAAAGATGACTCTAATGCTATCTTTTTATCTTCAAGATCACGAGCTTCTTGACGAAGTTTAATTGTTTCACTACGATAGATAGCAGGCATCTCTAACTCATAAGAAGATATAAGATGATGGACAGTTGGTTCCATAATGGTTAACCAAGACATACCTTGCTTCGCATAGATATAATCAAAAAAGCTATGCCATAATTTATAGTTCACGAGTGAGGATTTTTTTAACATCAAGGACTCACTCTCTAAATGGAAAGGTGATCCAATAAATGTATTGAGGATTTCAATACGTGAATAGTGCTGTTTTAACTTAGATAAAAGTTCATTGATGATTAAGGTATAATCCATATCTTCATTGGCAAATCCGACTTTACTATTGCTTAAATAGTTGTTGTGAAATGTCATGGATACCATCATTTCAAGTATTTCAGACAAATTTTCGGATATGATCACAGAACCATAACTTGGAAATACGAATAATGGATGGATCGTTTTAACTTTCATGACAACAGGTTTTAAGAAAATAGAACTTGGCATCATTTCTTTATGAAAGGCAAACATGTCTTTTTTGATATCGGTGAGTGATGGTTGTCTTTTTGTCGTGTAACTAGACATAAAGAGATTTGAAAACAGTATCTTCTGGAAGGGTTCAAACACCATAAACATATCAGGATATGGCAAAAAATACATCGGAATAAACTGTAGTTCTGCATCTTTAACCGATGAAATAGATTCTGGGTCATCAATTTTTAGAATCTTTAATCCTATATTCGCATTGATCATTTGTCTAGCTAAATAAGCGTTTGTGATGACTGCACCATGAAAACCTTCATCCATCATGCGAGATATCACTTCAATCGTTGAAAGTGAACCATTCATAACGATGATATGTGTAAGCTCATCAAGGGCTATTGTATCTGAAAGTTGATCGATTAATTGATCAAATTTTTGGATAGGAGGTAAATCAATCAACATGTGATAATTCAATTTATGTATGTAATAACAATTCACTTCATGTCGTTTGTCTACAATAAAAGGTCCTAAACGAAGAACCTTCACCATGTGTTTCATTGATTCGTTGTATTCCATGGTTACACCCCATTTCATCTATTTTTATTTTATCATAGAGAACATGTGGTGCAAATGGAAAACCTATAAAATTGCCATATCTTTAGCAGTTTCATAGATAATTTCAACTGCTTTTTGAAGCATATCTTTCGTATGGAGTGCTGAAACCATACAGCGAATGCGGCCTTTACCCTTAGGAACGGTTGGAAAAACAATTCCTGAAACATAGACACCACGTTTTAAAAGTTCTTTGGAGAATGCCATGGTTTTCGCTTCATCACCAACCATAATCGGGGTAATCGGGGTTTCACTGTGTCCGATATCAAAGCCTTTTTGAACCAGTGCTTGTTTAAAATATTTGGCATTATCCCATAAACGATCCGTGAACTCTGTCGTTTCTTCAAGCATATTGAATGCTTCAATGATCGCTGCTGCTGCAGATGGCATCATGGCTGTTGAGAACAATAAGGGTCTTCCTCTATGTAACAACCATTCTTTTGATGCTTTTGAACCACACACATAACCACCGACAACACCAATAGCCTTCGATAATTTACCAATAATGAAATCGACTTGTCCATGAAGATTAAAATGATCGACAGTACCTCTACCTGAGCGACCTAAGACACCTGATCCGTGTGCATCATCAACATAGGTCATCGCACGATAAGCTTTTGCAAGTTTAACGATTTCAGGTAACTTTGCGATATCACCATCCATTGAAAAGACACCATCTGTGATGATTAAAACATTGTCAAATTGATCTCTTTTTTCTTTTAAGACACGTTCTAAATCTTCCATATCAGAATGTTTAAAAACCGCACGTGAAGCTTTAGATAAGCGCACTCCATCGATGATCGATGCGTGATTGAGTTCATCAGATATGATTAAATCTTTTTCATCGGTGATCGCTTGAATCACACCTGCGTTGCACGCAAAACCTGATTGAAAAACTAAGGCTGCTTCTTCATGTTTAAAGTTAGCAATTTTTTCATCTAACTTTTCATGAATATCCATATTACCAACAATCGTACGAACTGCACCTGCTCCGACACCGTATGTTTCTATCGCATCCATGGCAGCTTTTTTAAGTCTTGGATGATTTGCAAAACCTAAATAATTATTGGAAGATAAATTGATTACGTCATGTCCATTGAGCTTAATGATAGCTTCACATGGCCCTTCATTCACAGGAAGTATGCGATACGTTCCCTGATCCTTAAGTGATTGTACTTTACTTTCTATACTAGCCATAATACCTCCTTTATTCTAAAACTAAGACAACTTTTCCACTGTTACCAGAAATCATGGTTGCCATAGCTTCTTCCATCTGATCAAATGGATAAAAATGTGTAATAATCTTTTCTAAATCGAGTTCGTTTTTATCAATCATCTCGGTCAATTGATCCCATGTTTGAAACATTCTTCGACCAACAACACCATAGATGCTCACGCCTTTAAAGACGATATCATTGGATAAATCAAGTTCAATGTTTGAACTCACAATGCCGAGCATTGACATCTTACCGCCTGCTTTGACATACTTAAACGCATTTTCAATGGCTTCTTTATTGCCAGAAAACTCACAGACAACATCAACACCACGTCCATCAGTTTCTTCTAATACACGTTTAATAACATCTTCTTTAAGTGGATTAATCACCACATCAGCACCTAATTCTTTTGCAAGATTGATTCTAAAATCATTCACTTCAATCGCAATAATCTTCTTTGATTTCTTAGCTTTTGCAATGTTGACCCCCATGAGACCAATAGGTCCACATCCAACCACTGCAACCGTCTTATCCGTAATGTCAAAATGTAACATGGTATGAACGGCATTGCCAAGGGGTTCTTGAATCGATAAGTATTTTGGTTCTTTATCGGTTTTATTAACAATGAGATTGTGAGCAGGCATCTTAGCATATTCAGCGAAACATCCATCTGTATCTACACCAATGATTTTAGTGTTTTCACAAATATGATATTCGCCTCGTTGACAAAACTCACATGTACCACATACGATATGTGTTTCTGCAGAAACGATATCGCCAATCTTAACCTTTGTTACATCAGAGCCAACTTTAATGACTCTTCCTGAAAACTCGTGTCCAACCGTTAGCGGTGGTTTAATCCGTCCCTGGCTCCAGCGATCCCATTTGTAGATGTGAACATCAGTTCCACAAATAGAAGTTGCTAAAACTTTGATGAGTACTTCATCTGGTTTGAGCTGATCAGGAATGGGTTTGGTTACCTTTTTAAACCCTGGACCGCGTGTTTCTTTGATGTAAGCTGTCATTTCCATAGTAAAAAAATCTCCTTCTAGGCATCGATCATGTCATAGTCTTATTATACAATGAAAGGGCTTACAAAACCAGCCCCTTTTTATGTTTTTTAATATTTATCTTGTACGATTCTTAAAAAGATTAACGCATAATGATCCATCTTGAAAAGGTAGTTTCTATTTTGATAGAAGAATGAAAAATCTCTTCGCATCGTCAAGGTTGGATTACTGATATCATTGATCGGTATCTCTTGGTGATACGCACCTTCTACCATGAGCTTACCCTCGCGATAAGCTATTGATACACGACCAAGATGATCCATCGCTAATGTTTCCTCATTAACAAAATAGAGGGTAGCTTCTGTTTGAAGCGTCGTGTTTCTGAGTTCATGATCATACTTTCTTTGGTACTTATTCCAGTCGATTAAATTATCGATTTCAAAACCTTGAATAAATCCGTATTCATCCGTGTAACCTTGTGTTTGACATGATGTACACGTGATGTTATTTCCTGAAGTCGTCATGGTATTAATCGCTTCACAATGCGGACAAACATATAAAATATCTTCAAGTCCTTTTGCTAAATGCTGACCTTCATGTTTAATCATGTGCTCGCGTTGAAAATCATAAGCGTTATGATATAGTGCTTTTTTAATGGTGTTGCTGATGTCTTCAACTGTCATATCTTTAACTTTATCTTTAGGAATCGTCAGATCATAGTGAAACTCAGCATAACGATGTTTTCGTTTTGATGTCGCCCAACGAGGTTTTGATAAATAGCCGCCTCGCACGTTGCATGTGATCACATCAATCTCTAATTTTTTAATCAATTTCATCGTAGATTCTTCGATATATCCTGTTTCACCAAAAAATGTTGTGTCACCTTCTGGAAAGATTAAAATCGGGTATCCACGTTTTACTGCACCAATTAAATCTCTAACTGTCGATGTGTCGCTTTGCCCTTTTTGCTTACTGATGACATGAGCAACTTGACTGACTAAAAACTTAGTAGCTTTTTTCTTGAATAACGTCTGATTCGCGACAATAAATGGCACTTTTTTGAAACGTAAAGGTACATGAATCACGTCGAACATGAACGTATGATTAGCAAGCATTACATAAGGTTCTTTTCGTTTGGGTGAGACACCCTCACCAAAGAAAACCTTGCGCTTACTATCTTTTCTCATCCATAGATGCGCAATCGGTCTAACCATTTCTAATAAAATATCTTGTTGGATGTCAATACGTCTTTTTTTCATATGCCACCTTCATTAAGTAAGATTGGATAGCTATCATGGTTTTACCATCTTTGATGATACCTTTTCGAATCATGTCTTCTGCTTCTTGTGGTGTAACTATCAGTAGATCAATCATTTCATCATCATCCATAGGTTTTGGATGTTCTACTTTGTAACAGTTATGAGCCATATAGATATCGAGTTTTTCATCTGAGTAACCTACACAGGGATAAAACGTAAAAAGATGTTCAAAATCCTCTGACTGATATCCTGTTTCTTCTTCAAGTTCACGCTTTGCACACGTCAAACCATCTTCTTCAACAAAATCCTTTTTACCAGCAGGGATTTCAATGCTGATCTCTTGAATGGGATAGCGGTACTGTTTTGTTAAAATGATGTGATGATCTTTCGTTATGGGAAGAACTGAAGCTCCTCCAACATGTTTGATCACAACCCTTTGTCCTTCTGACTCATTAGGTAGTAAGACGTGATCCTCAAAGAGGGTTAAAAATGAACATTCATACTTTTTGTTGCGTGTGAGCATTTTCTCTTTCATAGGTAACCTCAACAAAATCGATATGCTTACATTATAACATATTTTTTTATGACAAAAAAAAGAGGATTTCTCCTCTATTTCATGTCTTTTTCTACAATATAGCGATGAATGATTTGAATGGTGTCAGATACAACCTTAGGGCTAACATGGTCTAATGTATCTTGTGGTGTATGATAAACATTGCTTCTGGAAGCATTTGTCCAAGGCATACCAATGATCGTTGTTGCATGTACTCCTTTTTTAGCAAGTTCAGCAGCATCGGTGCCCCCTGTTAAAAAGGCAAGTGGTTGTGTCTTTGTTTTGATACCTAATGTCTCTGAAATAGCCATGAGTTCTTGTGCTAAATCATGATCTAATTTGACAAAATTATTGAGATCTGATGTTAAGAAAAATAGCTCTTTTTCATCATATAAACAATCCATATTGATCATGTATGTTTTAACATTTTTAAAATGTTCTTCATGCTTTTTAGCAAATGCACGCGCGCCTCTTAAGCCTTCTTCTTCAGCATCAAAACTAGCGATAATTAACCTTGTGTGTTCAAGGCCTTGATCTGTTTCACGTATCTCACGGAAATAGTTGCCTAGAGAAAGCGCAATTGAGCTTGCAATCAGATTATCACCAGCACCAGGTGTACCTTTTTTAGAAGCGAAAAACCACATTTGTCCAACGAGTATAAACGCTAAAGATAAAAGAATATTAATCGCTATATGAAGCCATAAGATACCAGGCGTTAACCAGGAAATTAACGCTAAAATAACCATAGCAATCACACATGCAATTGATCCTGTTGTTCTGGCATCATAAAGCTTCGGTTGATGAATGAAAAAATTAAAGATTCGTGCGCTATCATGATGTCCTGATAAGATGATTTGATGCTTAATTTCACCTTTGGGTTCGATAATACCATAGACATTTCGTGCTGTTTTTTTAGGATAAAAAATATCTAATAAAGGTAAATATAAAAAGAACTGTAATGACAAAATGATAATCGATAAAAGTGCTAAACCAAAAGCCAAAAGCGGTTGATTAAACCAAAGTGCGATCACACCAGCTAAAAAGGAGAAAACCAAGATACGTATCCAACCTAAAAAAGCACCACGATAGACATCAAAATCTTCTTTCTTTGTGCGGTCAGACATATTCGATAATTCAACAAAAAGATCTTCAGCACAGGCTAGACTTTCTTTTGTACCAGCAAGACGTGGACCATGTCTTTTAATTAAACGATCGACACGCTCAAAAACTTCTTTTTGTAATTTTTGACTATCCATAGACACCTCACAACAATTTAAATCTTAAAACGACAGGATTATGATCAGAATATTTAAAATTCTCATTTAAGGTTTTTGCTCCAACATTTATACCATCATAAGCTAATGTTTCAATGTTACTTGAAACGATAAATCCATCAATAATATAATATTGTGTCATGTCATCTGTTGGATCATAGGGTTGATTAAGTAGACGACATGATGGTTGTGTATCATCAAATTCAAAACGATATCCATTTGGTAAAAAGTCTATTTCTATCGGATATGCTTCCCATAATCCTTCTTGGGTTGGGTATATATTTTCTGCTCCAGGAAATGTTTGATTAAAATCACCACCGACAATGACATAGTTTCCTAATGTCTGTTGTTCCTCTAGAAAGCTCTTTAAGAATGCCATTTCTTGTTCACGAAGTGTTCCACTGGCATCATATGCTGACATATGTAGATTAATAACTAAAAGTTTATGATTAGAACCCTCAATATCAAATGTTGAAACCATCATCGCTCTTTTCAAATTAGCAACACGAAGTGGCCAACTAAAAGAACCTGGAAATTGATAACGTGAAATTTGTTCAACACGATATGTTGTAAAGGAGACAATACCACTTTCAACATAACCGATATAATCTGTTAACGAAACAGGAAAAGGAACAAAAGGAGCTTTAAAATTATAGGCAAATGCAGTGCTATACGTCTCACCTAACGTTTCAGTGATTCCCATGACTTCATTAATACCATAACTACGTCTTGCTTTAACATCAACTTCTTGTAAAAGATAAAAATCTGATGGATGATTTTCTAAGATGCCTTTGATACCTGTCAAATAATCTTCAACAACAGTTTTACTCTCAGGAATACCTTTGGTACCGCCATCCATAACAAAATCTTCATCTTCACCTAAACCTGCATAACCAATGTTAAACGTCATCATCGTCATCGCTTCATTAAGCTGAATAAGTTGATTCTGATTGTTTTCAATGGGTACTTCTTCAACAGTTTCTGGTCTGTACTCCATGATAGTTAATACACCGACAAAACCTGCGGCAATGATCATAATACCTAGTAAGACGAGCAAAAACCACTTCACGATTTTCATAATACCCTCCGTATACGCTTTTTCATATCCTAACAAAAAGGAACGACATACGTTCCTTAATCAGGTTTGATGGTCTGATATTTTTTAACTTCATCAACGATTAAATTGCCACCATAGATGTCATAAGTTACAATCGCTGGAAAATCATTAACTTCGAGCTTATAGATAGCTTCAGCACCTAAATCTTCATATAAAACAACCTGTGATGTTTTAACTTTGCGTGATAAAAGAGCTCCTGCACCACCAACAGCTTGAAGATATACAGCTTTATTTTCAATCATATCAGCAATAAAATCTTCACTACGATCACCTTTACCTATCATGACTTTTAAACCCTTTTTCATCAGATAAGGTGAGTACTTATCCATACGATAACTTGAGGTAGGTCCACAAGATCCTATAGGTCTTCCTGGTTTAGCAGGTGTAGGACCTACATAGTATATGACTTGATCCGATAAATCCATAGGCAATTGTCCACTCTCTTTGAGTGATTCAACAAGACGCTTATGAGCAGCATCTCTTCCCGTATAGATAATACCTGATATGTAGACGATATCACCTGCATGCATTTTAGCGATATCCACTTCTTTAATCGGTGTATGAACGTATAATTCTGCCATTTAAATCACTCTTTCTTTATGTCTTGAAGCGTGACACTGAAGATTAATTGCAACCGGTAATGAAGCTATATGACAAGGATAACTGTTGATCTTAACTGCAAGTGCTGTGGTTGTCCCACCAAATCCCATGGGACCAACACCTAATTGATTAATTTCATCAAGCAATTCTTGTTCAAGCTTCGCTAATACAGGATCAGGATTGACATCATTGAGATCACGCATTAATGCTTCTTTAGCAATTAAAGCTGACTTTTCCAAATTACCACCTAAACCAATACCCACGATGAGTGGTGGACATGGTTTTCCTCCTGCATAAAAGATGGTATGCAAAACTAGTTTTTTAATGCCTTCAATACCATCTGATGGTACAAGCATTTTAACTAAACTCATATTTTCACTACCGCCACCTTTTGGCGCTAACGTGATTTTGATTTTATCACCTGGAACTAACTTGACATGAATAATTCCTGGTGTATTATCGTTTGTGTTGCCTCGTGTGATCGGATGCTTAGCAACAGATTTTCTTAGAAATCCTTCATGATAAGCTTGTCTAATACCTTCATTGATGGCATCATAAAGATCACCTTCTAAATGAACATCATAGCCTAGTTCAACAAAAACAACGACTAACCCAGTGTCTTGACACATCGGTTCTCTATTTTCCATAGCAATGGTATCATTTTCAATGATTTGTTCAATGACGTTTTTACCTATTGCAGATTTTTCTTTTTTTAGTGCTTCACGAAGTTCATCGATAAATGATTTACCGATGTTACAATTCGCATCCATCGCCAATTCTTTGACGGTTTGTGTGATGAAATTCATCTCTATTTTCCGCACGCTATCACCCAATCTCATTATACACGAAAAAAAGTCAAACGCAAATGACAATACAAGGTTGTTTTTTGAGCCTATTTGTATTAAAATACAATTGTATGTAAGCGTTTTATTTTTTTTACATAACGCATGCTGGAGGAAAAAATGAAATCAATCGTTATAGGCGTTATCGGAGCTGATGTTCATGCTGTTGGTAATCGAATCATCGAGTATACGTTAACACGCGAAGGCTACAATGTTGTCAATGTCGGCGTGTTATCATCACAAGAGGATTTTATTAACGCAGCCATTGAAACGTCAGCTCGTTTAATTATGGTCTCATCCTTATATGGTCATGGAGAGCTTGATTGCCGTGGCATGAGAGATAAGTGTAATGAGGCTGGCCTGAAGGATGTATTACTTTATGTGGGTGGCAACATCGTTGTTGGTAAACAAGATTTTAAAGATGTTGAAAAACGTTTTAAAGATATGGGGTTTGATCGTGTGTATCCACCAGGAACGACCATTGATATGGTTTTAGATACGATTAAAGAAGATTTAGGTGGCGTCCAATAATGGGATGCTATCTACTTGTTGATTTTGGGTCAACGTTTACAAAACTAACAGCTGTTGATCTAGAAAAAGAAGATATTATTGGAACATCAAAGTCAATGACCACTGTTGAAACAAATATCATCGAAGGTTATCAACACGCCTTATCACATTTGTATGAGCAGATTGGAGATACCATCGTATTTGATAAGATTGTCGCATGTTCTTCTGCAGCTGGGGGATTAAAAATGGCTGCCATCGGTTTAGTTGAAGAACTGACAACCGAAGCTGCAAAGCGAGTTTGTTTAGGTGCAGGTGCCAAGGTCGATTTAGTTCTGTCTCATCACATTAACAATCAAGAACTTCAACAGATTTTAGATAAAAAAATTGATATCATACTTTTAGCCGGTGGGGCTAACGGAGGTAATTCTGAGTGTGTCATTCACAATGCACAAAAACTAGCGGAATCCAACATCACAGCACCCATCGTTTTTGCTGGAAATAAGGATGCATCAGATGAGATTATTCGCATTTTATCTGCTGCACAAAAGACGTTCTTTATCTGCGAAAACGTGATGCCTAAACTCAATGTCCTCAATATCAATGATGCTAGAGATCGTATTAAAGATATTTTCGTTAAAAACATTATTGAGGCTAAAGGTATCAAAAAGGTTGAAGCGATTATTGATCGTGTTATTTTACCGACACCACATGCTGTGTTGGTTGCTGCTGAACTTTTATCTAAAGGATTTGACGATGAAAAGGGATTAGGCGATATCATGTTAGCAGATGTCGGAGGTGCAACCACAGACATCTATTCGATCGCAGATGGTCTACCGACACATATGAATGCGATATTAACTGGACTTGAAGAACCTTTTGCTAAACGTACGGTTGAAGGCGATTTAGGCATGAGATATTCAAGTTTAGGTATTTTACAATCCATGACACCTTCTGATATCGCACATTACGGGCATCAACAGCTTGATATCGAAAAGGAATGTATGCATCGTCATGAGCATGTCGATTTCATTCCTCTATCAGATCATGACTTTATCATTGAAGACATTTTAGCAAAACGATGCATCGATGTGGCAGTTAAACGCCATGTTGGTCATTTAACAAGTGTTTACACCCCTATGGGTATGATGTATCATCAAACAGGTAAGGATTTAACTAATGTCAGTTCATTTATTGGAACAGGTGGGGCTGTCATCGCACACCGTAACCCAAAAAAATTATTGCAAGAAGCTTTATCATCAGAACAAAAAACGATGGAATTAAGACCAAAACATCCAGAGTATTACATCGATCAAGATTATATCTTGTCTGCTATGGGTCTTCTATCGATTGATTATCCCATGATTGCATTACGTATTATGAAAAAACGTATCATCAAACTTTAGGAGAAAATTATGCAAGTTGTCAACAAAAAATGGCCATTAGAAAAATTCCTTTCGATGCGAAAAGAGGTCTTAGCATCTTGGCCGACAGGACAGGATCCTCTGCTTGATTTAGAGACCGCAATTCAAACACTTAAAGAGGTGCCTGATCATAAGAATTTTGCACTTAAGCTAAAGAAAGCTAAACAGGAACAACGTACCTATGTTCAACCACGAGCTGGAGTTGCTCTTCTTGAGGAACACATTGATCTCATGCAACATCTTGAAGAGGCAGGAGCAGACTTTTTACCTTCTACCATCGACTCTTATACAAGACAAAATCGCTATCATGAAGCTGAAGAAGGTATTTTAGTTTCTAGACGTGAAGGCAGATCGATGCTCAATGGTTTCCCAGCTGTTAATCACGGTGTGGCTGCATGTATGAAAGTCTTAGATTCAGTTAATGTACCACTTCAAGCTAGACACGGTACACCTGATGCACGTTTACTATCAGAAATTATTCATGCTGCCGGATGGACTTCCAATGAAGGTGGCGGTATATCTTATAATTTACCTTATGCAAAAAATGTTTCACTCGCTGACTCCATTTACTACTGGCAATATTGTGATCGTTTAGTTGGTTATTATGAAGACCATGGTATTCATATTAATCGTGAACCATTCGGTCCCCTAACCGGAACCTTAGTTCCACCATCAATTGCGATTACGATTGGTATTATCGAAGCGATGCTTGCTGCTGAACAAGGTGTCAGAAATATCACAGTGGGTTATGGTCAATGTGGTAATGTCTTACAGGACGTTGCTGCGATTCATATGCTTCAAGCATTAACTGAAGAATATTTAAAGAAATATGGTTATGACGTTGAAGTCACAACCGTCTTCCATCAATGGATGGGTGGTTTCCCACAAGATGAAGCTAAAGCTTCAGGACTTATTGCAATGGCTTCTACGGTTGCTGCTCTTGCTGGAGCAACCAAAATGATTACGAAAACACCTTATGAATCTATCGGTGTTCCAACCAAGGAAATTAACGCCTTTGGTATTCGTGAATCACGCATGGTTGTCAACTTACTTAAAGATCAAAAAATGCCAACCACAAAAGAACTTCAAATCGAAGAATATCAAATTCGTAAAGAAGTCATGTGTTTGATGGATAAAGTATTTGAACTTGGTGAAGGCGACTTAGCAGTTGGTACCATTAAAGCATTTGAACTTGGTGTAATTGATGTACCATTTGCACCATCCAAACAAAATCAAAATCAGGTTTTACCTGCAAGAGATAACGAAGGTTGTGTCAGAATCCTTGAATTCGGTCATTTAGGCATGACACAAGATATTAAAGATTTCCATAGAGCTAAATTAGAAGAAAGGGCAAAAGCTGAAGGCCGTCCTATCACATTCCAAATGACTGTCGATGATATTTATGCAGTATCTCGTGGTGAAATGATTGGTAGACCTCAACAAACACAAACAAAATAACATGAAAATTACAAACGTCATTTTAACCAAAAGTTACACAGGATTTTATTTCGATGATCAAAAAGCCATTAAAAAAGATGCATATAAAGATGGATTTTTATATGTTGGTGATGCATTGACTGAAGGATTTAAAGAAGTTAGAGTCCCAGGTGAAGCCATTTCTGTACAACTCGTTTTAGAAAACGGTGATGTTGGAACTGGTGATTGTGCAGCCGTACAGTATTCAGGTGCTGGTGGTAGAGATCCACTTTTCTTAGCTGATGACTTTATTCCTTTTATCGAAAAACATATCGTACCTCACCTCATCGGTGAAGATGTATCTTCGTTTAAACCACTTGCTGAAAAATATGACAGAATGAAGATTAATGGCAATCGTGTCCATACAGCGATTCGTTATGGTATCACACAAGCTTTACTATCGGCTGTTGCTATCTCACAAAAGAAAACGATGGCAGAAATTGTTCGTGATGAATATCATCCAACACTTAAAAAACTTCATCGCATTCCCATTTTTGCGCAATCTGGTGATGATCGTTATACTAACGTTGATAAAATGATTTTAAAAGAAGTTGATGCAATGCCACACGCACTCATCAACAACGTCAAAGAAAAATTAGGATATCATGGTGAAATCTTAAAAGAATACGTCGCTTGGATGCGTGATCGTGTTTTAGCAAAACGTATGGATCAAAACTACTTACCAACTTTCCATATCGATGTTTATGGTACACTAGGTATCGCATTTAACAATGATATTGATAAGATTGTTGCGTATTTAGTTGATCTTGCAGAAACTGCTAAACCCTTCTTCTTACGTATTGAAGGTCCTATCGATACGGGTGATCGTGAAGGCACCATGGTTGCACTTCGTGAGATTACCAAAGCGATTGATGCTTTAGGAACACCACTTGAAATCGTTGCTGATGAATGGTGTAATACACTTGAGGACATCCGTTATTTCGCGGATCAAAAAGCAGGACATGTTCTTCAAATTAAGACACCTGACTTAGGTGGTATTAATAATATTGCTGAAGCTATTTTATACTGTAAGGAAAAGAAAATTGGTGCATATTGCGGTGGAACATGCAATGAAACCAATTTATCTGCAGAAGCTACGACATCTGTAGCTATCGCTTGTGAAGCAGACTTATGTTTAGCTAAACCTGCTATGGATGTTGATTCTGGTTATATGATTGTTAATAATATGATGGAACGTGTGATAGCATTAGCTAATTCACGTAAATAGGTGATTTTATGTATGCAAGTGCCGGAACATTAGAATCAAATGATTGTTTGATCACTGTTGAGCCCAGTGACGTTCTTTCAATTACAGTTGAAAGTATTGTCAAAGAAGCTTTTGGTGAACAAATTGAACAAGAGATTTTAAACTGTCTCAAACAACTAAAAATTAAAACAATGAAGGTTCACATCTCTGATAAAGGTGCACTTGACTACACGATTAGAGCTAGACTTTTGACTGCCATCAAACGATTGGAGGAAAAGAAATGAGACGAAGCCTCTTATTTATTCCTGCAAATACACCAGCTATGCTTCAAAATGCCGATATTTTTGATGCAGATGGTATCATCTTTGATTTAGAAGATGCCATTCAAATGAGTGAAAAAGATGCAGCTAGAGATCTACTTACAGAATATCTAAAATTAAATACCCTCAAAGATGTGGAACTTATTGTTAGAATTAATGATTTAGATTCGCCCTTTTTTGAAAAGGATCTTGAGTCATGTTTGGCTTGGCCAATTCAAACGATTATGTTACCTAAAGCAAGTTATTCAGCCATTGAAAAACTTGATCTGTTACTTCATAAATTTGAGAAGAAACAAAAACGCGCGATGATGCCAGTCATTCCCATTATTGAACAAGCTAAATCATTATTTGAAGTTGATCGTATCGCTTCACATCCACGTGTTACAGCGCTTCTGCTTGGTGGTGAAGATTTAGCTACTGATCTTGGTGTAGAACGTACACGTGAAGGTGAAGAAATTCTACTTGCTAGACAACTTGTTGTCTACGCTGCAAAAGCTTATCAAAAAGAAGCAATCGATACGCCTTTTACGGATGTGACTTCCAAGGAAGGTCTTTCATATGATGCAGAACATGCTAAACGATTAGGCATGACTGCTAAAGCATGTATTCATCCGATTCAAATCGACGTGATCAATGAAACATTTATGCCATCTCAAAAAGAAATCGATGAAGCAAAACGTATCGTTGAACTTGAAGCCTTAGCTATTAAAAATGGTAAAGGTGCATTTTCAATGGATGGTAAAATGATCGATAAACCCATTATTCTACGCGCTAAAAAGCTTTTAGAAAGGGTGAAATCATGAATCAAATTAAAAATAGTCTTGATCGTATGATCCCTGAGGGCATGGTCCCTTTTCAAGGCGCAGATGCCATCATCAAAAAGACAAAAAGAAAATTGATCGATGAAGTTATTTATAATGGTGGAAACAAACCTGTCGAAAATGACATATCATCTATCTTTGATAAGTTATCGATTTCTGATGGTATGACGTTATCCTTTCATCATCACTTGAGAAATGGTGATGGTGTGATCAACATGGTTTTAGCAGAAATCAAGAAAAGAAACTTAAAAAATATAACCTTAGCCCCAAGTGCTATTTTTCCAGTTCATGAACCTATGGTTGAACTGATTAAAGCTGGTAATATCACAAAGATTTATACCAACTACATCAATGGACCAGTTGCACAAGTTGTTGAACAAGGATATTTGAAAGAACTTCTTGTCATGGATACCCATGGTGGAAGACCTCGTGCGATTGAATCTGGTGAAATCAAGATTGATGTTGCATTTATCGCTGTACCAACATGTGATAAGTGTGGTCATGGTAATGGTACTGAGGGTGCTTCTGCTTGCGGTACTTTAGGGTATGCCATTCCTGACCTTTTATATGCTACATACAAAGTGGTTGTGACCGATCATTTGGTTGATCGCGTCAAAAAGGTAGATATCGATGGCAGATATGTTCACTATATTTTGCATGTTCCCTCCATTGGAAATCCTGAAGGTATCCAAAGTGGAACAACCAAACCAACACGCGATCCTATTCAATTGAAAATTGCTAAAAATACTGCTAAATTAATCGACGAATTAGGCTACATTAAAAAAGGCCTTCGTTTTCAAACAGGTGCTGGTGGAACCAGTCTTGCTGTTGCTAAAGACTTAAGTCATATCATGAAAGAAAAAAATGTGGTAGGTAGCTTTGCATCGGGTGGCATCACCAATTTCTTAGTCAACATGCATGAAGAAGGGTTGTTTGAAAAACTTTATGATGTGCAATGTTTTGATTTAGAAGCGATCAAATCTTACCAAAAAAATAAACAACATATCATGATGAGCTCATCAGAATATGCTAATCCATACTATCCAAAACCAATTGCTCACGAACTTGATGTTGTCATATTAGGAGCAACTGAGATCGATTTGGATTATAATGTGAATGTAACAACAGATTCTTTTGGACATATCATGGGTGGCAGTGGTGGTCACTCTGACACTGCATATGGTGCAAAATTGACCATTATAACAACGAATTTAGTTAAATCACGTCTTTCAATGGTAAAAAACCATGTTAGAACTATTACAACACCAGGTGAAACTGTGGATGTACTGGTAACTGAACGAGGTATTGCTATCAACCCTAGACGAACTGATCTAATTAAAAAACTTGAACATTCCAAACTACCCTTAATGACCATTGAGGATTTATTGAAAAAAGCACATGCTATGACTGGTACACCAAAAGAAAAAGTGACTCAAGGAAAAGTTGTTGGTGTCGTCAGATACCGTGATGGTTCAATTATCGATTGTCTATATCAATATCAAGGAGCTTAGTATGGCATACCATTTTGTTTTGGTAGAAACTGAATCTGAAATGGCAAAAACTAAAGAACTTCTTTTGTCATCACAATTACATGTTGATGAACATCTTTCACAAACATATAATCTTTATGATGACAACATCTTGATAGGCACAATTTCCACGCATGAAAATGTCATCAAGATGATTGCTGTTGATAAAAATTATCAAGGTGAACAGGTTACTGCTCATCTGTTGCAGCATGTCATGCGCATCTTTGAAATCAACCAAGTTAACAAATACTTCATTTTTACGAAGCCAGAAAATAAGGGATATTTTATGCACTATCCCTTTAAACTTGTACAAGAGACGGATAGCATAGCGTTATTCGAAAATCATCTTTACCCCATTAATGATCACCTTTTATCATTAAAACTTAAACTTAAACCTAAACATGGTAAACGTGCAGCGATTGTCATGAACTGTAACCCCTTGACGAATGGGCACCTCTATTTGATAGAGACCTGTGCTAAAGAAGTCAATGATGTCATCATCTTCCTTGTTCAAGAGAATCGTTCCGTTTTTCCATTTGATGTACGTTATGAACTAATTAAAAAAGCAACCAAACATTTAAAAAATGTTCATATCCTACCCTCAACACTTTATATGATTAGCCTTGCTACATTTCCTACTTACTTTCTAAAGGAATTAAATAATGCATCGCTTAAATTCATGGAACTTGATATCCTTATTTTTAAAAATTATTTTATGCCTCTTTTTGAAATCGATTATCGTTATGTAGGCACGGAACCTAAAGATGAGACGACACGGTGCTATAATGAAACCATGAAGCGCATCTTAGGTGATCAATTGATTGAGATTGATCGTAAACTTCTTCATCATGAAGTTATTTCAGCATCAACTGTCAGACAACTCATGAAAGAAAAAAAGTATCATGACATCAAAAGCTTTGTTCCAAAAGTTACATATCAATACTTAATGTCTAAAGACGGAAAGGCTCTATTTCATGCATGACGCTATTTTAGATGCACGTGAACATCGTGCAAAACAAATTGAATCATGGCTGCATTTAGGTTATGATGTTTTAGTGTCCATTCACGCCAACATCCCTGCAGAACACAAAAACATCAAGGAAGCGTATATTGTTGTACGCTTTTTTGAAATGCTGATTAAAGAAACGTTCCATGTTCAAAAACATGAACGCTTTGAATCTGCTGATGGTCCTTATACACTGATAACTATCTCAGGATTATCTGCTAGAGAAGTTAAGGAAAAACTGATCGAAATGGAAGATCATATCCCCTTAGGACGTCTTGTAGATCTTGATGTATGGTCGATACCTGATCAATTGTGGTCAAGATCTTCGCTTAAACATAAGCCGAGAAAATGTTTTATCTGTGATGATGTCGCACACCATTGTGTTCGAGCAAAAAAACATGCACTTCAAGATATCATGTCATTTATTCGTGAAACTACAAAACAACATCTCTATGAAGATGTCGGTCATCTTGTTAAAAAAGTCATGTTAGATGAACTCAATTTAGATGATAAATTTGGCTTAGTGACGCCATCTTCAATGGGTTCACACCATGACATGGACTATCAATTAATGAGAGATACACAAAAAGTAATTGTGCCTTATTTCATTCATATGTTTCGTTTAGGTTATGAAAGTGATGAAATCTATAACCTTCTACCTATCGCTAGAAAGTTTGGTATTGAAGCTGAACAAAACATGTTAGAGCATACCCATGGTGTCAATTGTTATAAAGGTCTTATTTTCATTTTAGGACTAGTCATGGTTTCTACTGGGTATACGCTATCAAAAAATCAGGATGTCAACCACATATTCACCAACATCCATACATTGACACAAGATATCTTAGATGATTTTAATAATAAACCTGTCACCTTTGGTGAAAAAGCCTATCATGAACATCAAATTATGGGTGCTCGAGGTGAAGCTTACTTAGGACTTCCTTCAGTCCATCATGCTTTAAATCTAATGAAGGATGTTCCATTTAATGACACACTTCTAAGAAAAGTTTTACAACAACTCATTCGTACAACAGATGATACTGTGCTTCTCAAGAGAGCTGGATCATTTGATGCCTATATGGCCATCAAAAAGGAAGTATCTTTAATCGATGTCACCGATTTAGCTCAAGTCAAACACTTTACTGAAGGTGCTATTGAAAAACATTTAAGTTTTGGTGGTTCAGCAGACTTACTAATCGCAACACTCTTCATCTACTACTTCAGTCAACGTTACTTTTAATAAAAAAGAGCAGGAGATTTAATCTCTTGCTCTCATTTTTTTATTACATAGCTTCTGAAATTGTTTTACCTTGCATATGAAGGATTAAATAATCTGGCCCACCTGCTTTTGAGTCTGTTCCACTCATGTTAAAACCACCAAAGGGTTGATAACCAACGATGGCACCTGTACATTTACGGTTTAAATAAAGATTTCCAACATGGAACTCACGTCTAGCTTGTTCAAGATGCATACGATTTTTTGATATCACAGCTCCTGTTAAACCATATTCGGTATTGTTCGCAACTTCAATAGCTTCATCAAATGATTTCACTTTGCATACGGCAAGAATAGGACCAAAGATTTCTTCTTGCATCAATGTTGAGTGTGGATCTAAATCTTTGAAGATGGTTGGATAAATGAAGTAACCTTCAGATGAATCTGCATGACCACCAATGACTTTCTTACCTTCTTTTTCACCAATTTCAAAGTATGATGAAATCTTTTGGAATGCTTTAATGTCATTAACTGGTCCCATGAATGTTTCAGGATTTGTTGGATCACCAACTTTAATCTTTTGAGTGAGTCTGGTCATCTTTTCAACAACTTCATCATAGACATTTTCATGGATAATGGCTCTTGAACATGCTGAACACTTTTGACCTGAGAAACCAAAGGCTGATTTAACAATGGATTCTGCAGCTAAGTCTAGATCGGCATCATCATCAATGATGATCGCATCTTTACCACCCATTTCAGCAATCACACGCTTCAACCAAATTTGACCTTTTTGGACTTTTGCTGCTTTTTCATAGATGGACATACCAACTTCTTTCGATCCTGTAAATGATACGAAACGTAGTTTTGGATGATTAACAAGATAATCACCAATTTCAGCACCGCTGCCTGGAATAAAGCTTAATACACCATGAGGTAGGCCTGCTTCTTCTAAGACTTCAACAAATTTATAGGCAATAACCTGTGTTGTTGATGCTGGTTTTAATAAGACTGCATTACCTGAAACAAGTGCAGCAGATGTCATACCTGTTAAAATAGCGAGTGGGAAATTCCAAGGAGAAATAATCGCACCAACACCAAGAGGAATATAGACATATTCATTTCTTTCAAGGTTTCTACGGGATAGTACGACATCATCAATACGTGTTAATGTTAACATCTGTCTTCCGTAATATTCTAAGAAATCAATGGCTTCAGCTACATCTGCATCTGCTTCTGGCCATGGTTTACCTGCTTCTTTTGTCATCAGTGCAGCAAATTCAAATTTACGCTTTCTGATAATACCTGCAGCTTTAAATAAGACATCTGCACGTACTTTGGGGTCAACATGTTTCCATGATTCAAATGCGCGAAGTGCAACCTGCATCGCATCTTCAGCTTCTTTAACACCTGCTTGATAAATCGTACCAACGATTTCTTCATGTTTTGCTGGGTTTAAAGATACCATTTTTTTCGCAGTTTTAATGCGTTTACCATCGATGATTAAGTCATAGGTTTGACCTAAATAGCTTTCAACAATACGTAAGCCCTCTTGATACTTTTTAATGTTTTCTTCTTTCGAAAAGTCGGTTAGTGGTTCTGTTTGGTAGGCATAAATAGCCATAAGATATAATCTCCTTTCGTTATACAACTGATTTTTCTTGTTTAATATGCGTCATATTCTTAAATCGATTGATATGGAGCATGCTCATATCCATCGATGTTTTTTTACCTAAAATAATTTCAGATAGTAATAATCCCGTCATGGGTGCTAACATGAAACCATGTCCGCTAAAGCCACATGCGATATAAAATCCTTGACAATCTTCAGTATCTCCTAAGATGGGTTGGCGATCGGGTGACATGTTATAAGATCCACCCCATTGTCTGACAACACGGAGTTCACCAACTTTAGGCATAATATCCATCACAGTCTTTGACATACGATCTAAAAATTGCCAACTTGATTCTATGTGGTGACCTTTGGGTGTATTTGGTTCGGATCGTCCCATGATGAATGCACCGTGAGGAACCTGTTGACAATAAATATTTTTTGTAAAAGACATCACCATAGGACCCTGCATCTTCTCAACGGGTTCTGTTGCAAGTATTTCATGATTCTCTGAATAAACAGGAATATCAACACCTGCCATCAATCCGATTTCTCTTGCATAACCACCTGCTGCATTAACAACCATGTTGGTTTCATAGGTGTTTTTGGTGGTATGAACGCGTTTAATTTCTTTATTTTCAGTTTCAATCGATGTCACTTCTTCATGGAATGAGAAGGTGACTCCTAATCGTTTAGCTGCTAAATAGAATGCTTCAGTCATCTTAAACGGATTGAGATGTCCATCTTTTTGACAAAAAGTGGCACTATAGAAGCTATCTGGATTAAGATGTGGAACAATCTCTAATGCTTCTTCTTTAGTCAATTGTTTTGATGGAATACCTAAGCTGTTTTGAAGTTTAACATTTTTTGTAAATTGATCATGTTCATCCCTATCAGAAGCTAAGATGAGATAACCTTCTTGTTTAAATTCAAGATTACCTTCATAGCCCAAAATCGCTTTAGCGTCTTCGAAGAATTCAATACTCTTTAATGCTAACATACAGTTCATCTCATTGGCCCATTGTGTTCTTACACCTGCGCCACAACGACCGGTTGCACCACTGGTAAAATAACCTTTATCGACTACATGGATACCTGTCATACCTTCTTTTGCAAGATGATAAGCAATGGAAACACCGCTAATTCCTGCTCCAATAATTAAGCACTTAACGTTCATTGTCATCACCTTCAGCAATCTTCTTCAAGGGTACGCCCATAACAAGAGGTCTAACCTTGTGTACTGGAACTTGATCGATGGGTACTTTTAAATAATTAGCTAATTCTCTTTGAATTAAATGACCACATGTGTTTCCTTGACATGGTCCCATACCAACACGTAATAATCGCTTTAAATCTTCATAAGATGTATATCCTTGATCCATGAGGTCATGAATCTGTTTTAAAGTCACATCTTCACATCGACACATGATCACACTTTCTTTTTTCATCGTTTGACCCTCACTGTTACAAAATCATGCAAAAATTCAAGGGGTACTGATGCTGTAACAACCGCTGTATGATCCTGTTTTTGGTTGATGACAACACTTTCTATATGTGCATCACAAATCACTTCACCACTTCGATTGACACCATCCCAAATCTCACCTTTTTGAGGTTTTGGTTCAAATTCATAAGGTATCTTAAAGACTGCCTGATTATCTTTAATTTGTGCAATAACAATCGCTAACCCAGGACAACTTGGGACACATACAGCACATCCTGTGCAAAGGTCGACATGAAGTTTAGGTTGCTTATTAATATTATCCCCAATTTCAATAGCGTTAAATGGACATGATGTCGAACATGGGTTACAAGGAATATCTTCATAACATTCCAAAATAGCCTTAGGTCTGATCAATGCTTTTTGTTCGGGAAAACGTGAAAGAACCTGTTCATGTGTAGGTATGCCTGTCTTATTCAGCATGTGTTTCACCTCTTCTTAGTTTTTCAAGACCTATTTTTGTTTTTACGCCAAAGGGTCCATTGCGCAGCATATTTAATTCATATTCATATTTTTCCATTAATCTTTGTTGTTCAGGATGTTCTTTATGAAGGTGCTTAGTCACATATAATCCTGTTAAATATCCTTCCATCATGGCTGAGCTAGCTTCTTCAATACCAACAGCATCGCCACATGCAAAAATACCTTCTACCGTTGTTTGATGGTGATCATCAATCACAGGAACAAACCCACCAAGTTCAGGAATAAATTTCGTTTTAGCATTAACCATAGACAAAAGTTGATGCATGGGAGATAATCCAACAGAAATGCATAGTGCGTCGATTGGCATCGTCTTTTCTGTACCTGGAATAGGTTGCCACTTATCATCTAAACTCACTAATTCAACAGCTTCTATATGTTCTTTTCCGATCGCTTTTTGGATCGTGGTCTGTGTCATAATAGGAATTCCCAAACGTCTGATCTTTGAAGCATGTACTTTGTAGCCACCAATGGTTGGTGCAGCTTCAACAATAGCTTTGACATTGACACCTGCTTGAAGTAGTTGATAACTGACAATTAAACCAATATTACCACTACCAACCATGATGATATCTTGACCTGGTAAAACACCATAAAGATTCATTAACGTTTGAACAGCTCCAGCTCCATAAATACCTGGTAGATCATTGTTTTCAAACGCTAAAAACTTTTCGCTTGCTCCAGTTGCAACAATAATTGTTTGAGCTTGATATTTGATATAAGTGTCGTTATGATAAACCGTAACAACTTTATCTGGATAAAGACCAACAACCGTAGCTTCAGTCATAATCTCAACCATGGAATGATGTATCACGTCATCAATTAAAATCTTAGCGATATCAAAACCGCGTGTTTTTGCGTATTGTGCTTTAGATCCAAAAAACTTGTGGGTTTGTTTGATCAACTGACCACCCAGTTTTAGACTCCTGTCACATACTAAGACAGAAACACCAGCTTCTGCAGCCATTTTAGCTGCACATAATCCTGAAGGTCCCCCACCAATGATGATGAGTTCTTTTTGTATCATTTGATGACCCCCTTATCGGTTTGTCTTTCAATAACCATATCAGGCTCTAAGAGCGTAATACATGTTCTTACATTGGGTTTTCCATTGACGATCATGTTGCATGACGCACAGTTGCCAATCGCACAATAAAAACCACGAGGGCGATGTAGTTTAATCGAATAACTTAGGGTTTTTACACCAAGTGCGTGAAGTGCAGATGCAATCGTATCTCCCTGGTAACCATAGACCTTTTTTCCTTCAAAAATGAACGCGATTTTTTCACGTTCAGGAAATTTTAAAATGGGATGCTCATTAACTCGCATAGAACCTACCTGTCTTCTTTTTATGTCATTACCTTTATTCTATCACATAAATATGTGATAAGAAAGAGGTGATAATAAAACGCTTTCATTTTCATGAAAACAAAAAAAGAGGCTTAGCCTCTTTAAAATATTTGAAATAATTCGTCTAACGATTGGATCAAAAGATCAGCATCTACCAGTTCTTCTTTTTGACCATATCCATAAAGACAACCTATGGTGAATAACTTGTTATATTTACCCGTGAGGATATCAGAATCACGATCACCAATCATCACCATGTCAGGTACTAAGGAATGTTTAACTGTTTCTAAAATCTGATGTTTAGGGATATAATCAAACATTTCTGAAACATAAAAGGCATCAAAATAGTGTTCGAGTTGAAAAGCCTGTTTCATAGCTTCCATGTAATAAATTTTCGAATTTGATAGATAGACTAAATGATAACCTTTTTGTTTAAGATACGTTAACAATTCAACAGCTCTTGGATAGAGTTTAGCTTTGGATGCTTCGATCGATGTTCTCATCGAATCTGATATCATCTGACTGGCTTGTTTGAAAATCTCATCGGTTAGCTCAGGTAAGAGCGATAACCACATCTCTTTTGGATTTTTTCCAAGATATGAACTGACATCATTTTCTGTAAAAGTTCTTTTCGGTGCGTATCCATGGCTCTCTAAATAACGATATGCTGATAGAAATGCTTCATAATAAATGGCCATACTTTGATGTAAGGTTCCATCCCAATCAAAAATGATTGTTTTAATATGCTTTAAGTCCATTAGTCTTTGAACTTGAGCATATGACCCATTTTCTCTTTTTTCGTACGCATGTAAAGTTCATTGCGTTCGTTGTGATTGAGTTGAATAGGTTCGCGTGATGAGATTTCAATACCATGTCCTGATAGACCTTTAAGTTTAAGTGGATTGTTTGTCATGAGTTTGACTTTGGTTACACCAAGATCAGATAAGATTTGGGCACCAATGCCATAATCTCTTAAGTCTTCATCAAAACCAAGTGCTAAATTTGCTTCAACAGTATCCATACCTTGATCTTGTAAACCATAAGCTTTGATCTTATTAATTAAACCAATGCCACGTCCTTCTTGACGCATGTAAAGTAAAATGCCCTTTCCTGCTTTTTCAATCTTATCAAGTGCAGCATTTAATTGTTCACCACAGTCACACTTAAGTGATCCAAATGCATCACCGGTTAAACACTCAGAATGCACACGTACAAGCACTTCATCACCAGGTTTAATATCACCTTTGACAAGTGCCACATGGTGTTCACCATTAAGCGCATTTTCAAAACCTACCATTCTAAATTCACCATGTGATGTAGGTAAGTTTGCTTCAGCAGCTCGCTTAATAAGTGAAGCATCTTTTTTACGATATTCAATCAGCTGTGCAATGCTGATGATGGGCCAAGACTTTTCTTCCGCTATCAAAGCTAGCTCTTCAATCGTATAAAGTGTACCATCTTCTTTCACCATTTCAACGTTTAAACCTACAGGTGCCATATCATTAAGTTCAAGTAAATCCATCATGGCTTCTGGATGTCCAGCACGCTTTAATACACCACCTTGGCGTGATACGATGGGATATAGTTCTCCTTCTAGTTTAAAGTCTTGAGCTTTTGCTAGATCGTTTGTCAATGTTTTGATAGTTTCTTCGATGCGATCAAACCCTGTTTTTTCAGATATAAGTACATCGATGGTCAATCGTGATACCTTGTCACTCATCAAACGTCTTTCATATGTTGCTGGAATATCTAACTTCATAAAACGTTCTTTCGTTGAGACAACAGAAAAAGCTCCTGTTGATAATGATCTAAATGATTTTAATAGTTCGGTATTTACTTTTTCACCAGCTAAAACAAGTTCTCCCACATTATCTTCATCGTCTTGATCGACAACAAAGACAGGTAGTCCATTTTTAATAGCCAATAAGGCATCTTCAATGTGTGATAATTTCATCATATATCTCCTTAATTTTATTTAATATAACCTTCTATCATGATATCTTCACCAAATGTATGATGTGTGACATCACGTAGTGTGTATGCATCTTTCATGAGCTCAACACCATCACCACCTACAGGCGATAACGATGTTCCTCCAACTAGTTTAGGTGCTATGAAAGCATATACCTTATCTACAATACCACTTTCTAAAGCTTTTCCATGAAGATATGAGCCACCTTCAATTAAAACACCATCAATTTTTAACTCACCTAATGTCACCATGAGATCTTTGAGATCAAGTGGTTGTGTGGACTTTTTGATAAATGTAACACCTAAATCTTGATAATCTTTAAGCACGTCATCAGATATATTTTCATCGATGACAAAGATGGTTTGTTGATCTTTAGCTGTTTGAACAACATAACGATCTTTAGGAACACTTAAATGAGGATCAATAACAATGCGAATTGGGTTTCTAGTTTTCTTTTCTTTTATCCGTGTATCAAGATGAGGATCATCTTTGATCACCGTATTCGCACCTACCATAATCGCCATGTATTTATTTCTGAGTTCGTGTACAAATGCACGTGATTTCTCGTTTGTAATCCATTTTGAATCTTGTGTTTTCGTTGCAATTTTGCCATCTAATGTCATGGCATACTTCATAGCAACAAATGGCGTTTTGGTCTGTATGTATTTGAGAAATATTTCATTTTGTTTTTTTGTTTGTTCCTCTAAAATCCCTGATTCAACGATAATACCAGCATCTTGAAGCAATTTGACACCTTTGCTGTTAACAAGTGGATTGGGATCAAGTTGACTGATAAAGACACGTTTAATACCTTTTTCAATGATTTTTAAGGCACATGGTGGTGTTTTTCCAAAATGTGAACAGGGTTCTAATGTCACGTACATGTCTGCACCTTTCACATCTTCAGTGGCATGTAAAAACGCATTAACTTCAGCGTGTGCATGTCCAAAGCACTCATGATAGCCTTCACCAATGATTTTCCCATCTTTGACGATAACTGCACCCACTAAGGGATTTGGATTAACGAATCCTTGTCCTTGGCCAGCTAAATCGATAGCCTTTTGCATGAATTTTTGAACGTCATGTGAGTTCTTCATCTTTACTTACCAATCTTTCCTGTTGAAGTTTTAATAAAATGTCATACAGTTTTTTAGCATCCTCATCTTTTACATCAAGCGATTGATACATTAAATAAGGGATATCTTTCGCATCGATACCAAGTTGTTTTCCTTCATCTGTTAAATCAATCCAAACCTTACGTTCATCTTCTATGTCTCTTGTACGTTTAATTCTGCCATCAGCTTCAAGTTTCTTTAATAACGGCGTTAATGTGCCTGAATCGAGTGAAAGTCTCTTTCCCAAATCAGAAACCGTTTGATGATCTTCTTCCCATAATGCAATCATGGTAACGTACTGTGTGTAGGTTAAATTAAAAGGATCGAGTAAACTTTTGTAATGTTTGATCACATCGCGAGATGCCGTGTACAAGAGGAAGCAGATTTGATCATTTAGCTTCCAGCTCATTTATAAGACCTCTTTAATATAGCTATCGATTTTATCAGGAGCAAATCCTGGTCCAAAACGATGGATGACTTGACCGTTGCGGTCAACTAAAAACTTTGTAAAATTCCATTTGATCGATGTGTTTGGAATTAAGCGTGATAAGAAACTTACTTTTCCTGATCCACCTAAATCCTTTTTCTTCTCGTTTTTTAAAAACTTATAGAGGGGATTGGCGTTTTTCCCATTGACATCAATTTTCGCAAATGTCTTGAATGTCGTACCATAGGTTAACTCACAAAATGATTTGAGTTCTTTATCTGAACCTGGTGCTTGATTCATAAACTGATTACATGGGAAATCTAAGACTTCAAAACCTTGATCTTTGTATGTCTTGTAGAGTTTTTCAATTCCTTCATACTGTGGTGTTAGTCCACATTTGGTTGCTGAATTGATAATCAATAAGACTTTTCCTTGATAATCCTTAAGTGATACTTCTTTTTGGTCAACATCTTTAACTTTAAAATCGAAAACGTTCATATTTATTCTCCTTTGATATCATTAAATTTTATACAACTTAATTTTATCAAATGTATTTTTTAACATCAAATGTATTGCTTAAAAAAAACTCACTCATGTATTGAGGGGGTTTATGTAAATCTATTTAATGATATCATCTAGAATTAATGCTGATTGATAAATGGTTGGTAAGCCACTACCAGGGTGTGTTCCACCACCGACTAAATACATGTTATCAAATTCTTCAAAGTGGTTATGTGGTCTTAAGAATAACATTTGATCAAGTCCATGAGCAAGGTTGAAGACAGCACCTTGATACACATTTTCTTTGGTTTGCCAATCTTGTGGCGTGTAAATCAGTTCAGTTTCAATGAAAGGTTCTAAATCAATCTGATGTTTTTCACGGATTTTAGAAAATACAAACTGACGTAGTTCTTCTTTCTTTAGTTCAAAATCAATACCACTTGTTTGATTAGGAACAGGTAATAAGATATATAATGAACTCTTTCCTTTGTCAGCAAGCGTGCTATCGATTGCACTTGGGTTATGTACATATAATGATAAATCATCACTCAACGTGTTTGACATGAGGTCATGTAAATAGCCATCATAGTCTTTAGAAAATATGATTTCATGATGGGGTAAATCTAGAGGTTTATTAATACCTAGGTACATCATCCATGTTGAAACTGAGTGTTTCTTTTTCGCAAGTTTCTTATGTTGATACTTTCTTAAATCCTTATCATCGAACAATGCAGTCATTCCATAGGCAAAATCAACGTTCATAACAAGTAAATCACATGTTTCGATTTGATCATCTTCAAGCATAACACCTTGGACAATTCTCTTTTCGACAACAACTTTTTTGACTGGTTGATTGAGTTTTAGATGTCCTCCTAACTGAATAAAGCATCTTGCCATCGCTTCATTGATTTGGTTTAAACCACCTTCCACATGATATAACCCTGTATGATGTTCTAAAAAAGGCAATATTGTAAAGATGGAAGGTGCTTGATAGGAAGCCATACCTAAATATTTAGATTGAAATGAAAGAGAATGGATAAAATGTGATTCATCACGATAACTTTTAAGTAAGTTATAGACTGATTTAAAAGGGTGAACCACAGGAACTGCCTTTAAAACATCAGGTCTAAATAGATGCCAAAAAGAAGGAAATGGTTTTTCTAAAATGGGTGTAATTAAGTTAAGTTTCTTTTGTTGATCACGATACCATGTTTCATAGGCTTCACCTAACTTAGGGTCAATCTCTTGATAAGCTTGTTGATTCTTCTTTTTGTCTGGTGTTAAGACAAGGGTTCTATCCTCAAATACGAGATGATAAAGTGGATCTAATTGGGTAAGTTTAACTTCTTTTTCTAAATCAAATCCTGAACGCTTAAAGACATCTTTTAAGATATCGATATACATCAAAAATGTAGGACCTAAATCAAAATGATAGTCATCTAGAGTGATACGTCTTGAACGACCTCCAACACGTGCTTCTTTTTCATAGATGGTCACATCAAATCCTTTTTTCTTAAGAAGTAAACCTGCAGCAAGTCCACCGGGACCGGCACCAATAATTGCAACTTTTTTCATTTTCGTAAACTTTCCTCCGCATCTTGAAATTCCTTGATAAATCGTCGCATTTCTTCCATAAGAATGGTATCAGGCGCACCTTTTAACACCATGCCATCGAGATACATCATACTTTTAATAATTGGAAACATCCCTTTTTCAAAAACCATACCCGAATTCACACCTAATTTAATGGTCTCCATCATTTTCTTTGTCAAACTGACTTCAGAAGCTGTTTTCCCTGCAAAATCTTGATAGAGTTCTAGCATCTTTTGGTGATATTTGTCATATGTTTTTCCATGTATTTCAACGTCTGCCATGTGGTTGAGGGCCATAGCACATCCATCATAATCATATTGTGAAAGATACATCATAAACTCGAATAATCCTTGTTGAATCTTTTCACCAACATGAGAGATTGCACCGGTATCGATGAAATAGTAATGTTGTCCTTTAACAATTAAATTTCCGGGATGAAGATCACCATGGAAGGTACCAATTAAAAAGATATAGAACCCATGAATGTGAAAAATCTCTAGGATATCATTAAATGACATCTTCTTTTCTTCAAGCAGTTGATCGGCTGTTGGTCCATCAATAAATTCTGAAACTAAAACATGTTCATTGGATAGTTCTTCATAGATTTTAGGGAACTTTAAACGTGATAAATCAAATTGATCACGATTCATGAGATAGATTTCTTGAAGTTGTTTACCGTGCTTGATTTCATTTCTTAAGTCAAGTTCTGCTAAAGTATATGTTTCAATATGTTCTAAGATACCTACTGGATCTGCAACTTTTGCTAATTTAGGGTAAAAGAAAATGACAAATTTAATGAGTCGTCTTAATGCTCGGACATCACGCTCAAATGTTTTCTTGAAGTTTTTCTTGATAACTTTAACGACAACTTCTTCTCCATTTTTAAGTTTTGCGCGATGCACTTGTCCAACCGATGCACTGCCGAGTGGTTGAGAGGAAATAGATTCAAATTGATTCATCCATGCATCATCTGTATATGATTTTAACAATTCAAAAAAATCTTCTTCTTTGATCGGTGTTGTTTTGGTATATAGTTTTGAAAGATGTGTACATCTTTCTTCACTTAAAAAGTCAATACGTAGCGCAAACGTTTGTGCAATTTTTACTGCAAGTAATCCCTGTTTTTGAATAGCATCCAAATCAGGAAGTTTTTGACTAAATATCATTCTAAAAAGTTTAATAAATTTCCAAGAACGCATCTTATTACCTCCGAGTAAAGCTATTTTACCAAAATTAAGTGAGATGGATGGTTTTGTTTGCTTGACGTTTGATAAGGATGACACTCAAAGCACTTATGTTAATTAAAGTTAGTATTGAACCTGTGATGATACCACCTAACATGTCAATACCTTGATCAACAACAGGTTGATCACCTAATACAAATCGTGCTTCAATATCAAGGGCGATTTGCGGTAAAATATACATGAAATTTTCGGTTGTCATAAGTTGGTTATTGTGATAAAAACCTTCAAGATGATAACCTGCTTTTGGTACTGCCTCAATCTTTACTTGTATATCATCATAATACGATCCTTCATGAAGTCCACTCATATCATTCATATCATTAACTTTAATGCTTCCTTTTGTAGAATCAAACGTGATTGAAACATCATGTTTTTCTGATAAATTCAAATACGATTCTAAATAGGATAAGAGATATTCATTTCTGGATGCTGCAAATGTCTTCATACGATTGGTATAGATTTCCCAAGCTTGATAGGTTGTGGGATAACCATAGCGTGCAATGTGTTCTGCCATTTCTGGTTCATAAAGATCTATCATCGCATCCAGCTGTGTTGTCACATTATTTTCTTCAAATATCGTCTCAGTTAATTCAATCAAACGATAAATAAACTTTGCTTTAAAGAGATCATTTTCTAGTAAATTTGTAAACAGTTTCCCTGTTTTCCATGAATCACCTGTCAAACGTTCAAAGCTGTTCGTATCAGGATTAATTGTCCCCCATGAAATGCCAAAAGACGCATCTAAATCATTGATCATCCAACGCCATCTACCATCTTGACCATAAGGTGCGTTGGGTTTATAAGATGTATTTTTGCGCCAATAAAGAATATTGTTTTGAGGCCAATCGACATTTCCCATATAGAGTTCAGCAATCATGTAATCTATATAGTTATCGATATCCATCCATCGTTCAATCTTTTGATAACTCTTAAGTGAGTTAATATTTCTTAACGTGACATAATTATAGAGTTGTTGATAGTGTGCTTGTCCTCTTCTTGAACCATCTTCTAAGTAAGCATGTCCTGTTAGAATGGTTGATTGTGTTTCATCAATACCATAATGAGTTTCTAAGTAATCTGTATCATATCGATCTCTAATATTTCTAATCCCAAAATACTCACCATTGATAAATAGAATGATGGGTGAACTATACTGGATATCTAAATCTAAGGGTTTAAGCAGGCTTTGAGCAAATGCTTCACCCATAAAGGTATATTGATAAGATTGACCACCATTTCTTAGAATGATCTTTTTGAACTCATCAATGTCTTTATCTTTAAAGAACCGATAGTTAAACGTATTCTTATCATCATATTCACTTCGCGCATAGAGACGATAACTCTTGATGGGATACTTTCGGGATAAACCACCATGAATTCTGATACCTGCATTTTGAGACATAGCTAAAAAGCCATTTGTTTCAAATAACTGAACATAGACGGGGCGTTCCCAATCATCACCAGTTTGAAAATAATTACCAGTACGATTACTTGCTGTGTCATCATCACTTTTTTTATAGTTTGCACCAGATATATTTAAACCTGTTTCGTAGTCATATAAGTTCAATGGATCTGTAGTTAGTGCCATAATCGGGAATGTGTACTTAGAAAACATATCAGGTGATACAAAATATGTTTGTGTGATGATATCACTCTGTTTTTCAGTTTCGTTATGGATAGCTATCATTTTTATAACTGTTGCTTTAAACATGTCTTCTTGTGGTGTAAACCAATATTTATCAGATGTGCGTATCATCGATAACGGTCCATCAATCGATTGAGTGTCTTCCGTAATAATGATTTCACTTCCGTCAGCTTCAATATATTGTTCTTCGATCAAGATTGGATGAGTGTAAATGAAATCTGCTTCTGTAGGCGTAGAACCATCTAATGTGTAATAGACGGTTGTTCCTGGTTGTGGTGTGATGGTCAGATAAAAACCTTCGGTATAGAAACCACTGCTGTTAGACCATGAAGGCATCAAATCTTCTTCATCTGCATAAATTATTGTTGGAGGTGTAAGTGAAACGAAAAAAAATGTCATGGTGATCATGAGGATTATCAGTGCTATTTTTTTCATTTTCTCACCCCTTTTTATCTTATTTTACCATATAAATGTAACTTAAATATTGTATCTTATGGACGAAACTTTGTAACATCTCGTGAAGCATCTTTGATTGTGAAAGAAAAAGCGAAAATCATGCGATTTCCGCTCCTGGTTTGATTTGAGATCGATAAATATTGGCATAAACACCATTTTTCTTGAGCAATTCTTGATGTTTTCCTTCTTCGACTTTAATACCATTTTCTAACACAACAATCTTATCAGCATGTTTTATAGTTGATAAGCGGTGTGCAATGACAATCATGGTACGTCCTTCTTTAACTTTATCCAATGCTTCTTGTAACATGTTTTCTGTTTCGGTATCAATATTGGCTGTTGCTTCATCCATCACAAGGATGGCTGGGTTATGAACAACGGCTCGAGCAAATGAGATGATTTGCTTTTCACCAACGGATAAGTTTCCACCACCACGCGTGATCATCGTATGGATACCCTTTTCTAACTTATCGATTAAGCGTCCACCACCGATACTTCTCAAGATGTTTTCAACTTCTTCATCAGAGACCTGTTGTCCAAATCTGATGTTATCAGCTATTGTACCTTTAAACATGGCTGGATCTTGTAGGACAATACCGACATGTGTACGATAAGATCGCTTCGAATAGGTTTCAATGGGTATACCATCAATATAGATGTGTCCCATATCGTATGGTTTCATATCATAAAATCTTAAAAGTAAACTCATGAGTGAACTCTTACCTGATCCTGTATGACCAACCAAACCAACCATTTCACCAGCTTTAATCTTTAAATCAATACCCTTTAAGACAGGATTACCTTCACTGTATGAAAACCAGATATTATCAAAAGAAACATCACCTTTAAAACGAGGAATCACTTCAAATGAACCATCTTCTTGATCACCATCAATGATCTTAAAGATGCGTTCAGTTCTAACCATCGCATGTTGCAAGTTACCTATTTCTCTAAATAATGTACCAACTGGTTCAATCAGTCTTGTCAAGTAATCATTATAAGCATAAATAATACCAGCAGACACAACAAATCCAACCACTGTTAAATAACCATGACCGAAATAAAGCACAATAACAGATGTTACAAGTGCACCAATCAAGCGAATCATGTTCCATCCAATCGATAAATGCAAAATGTTTTCTTTCAATCTTTCTTGCATGAATTCATTGGATAATGTGTTAAATTTATCTTCTGTTTGTTTTCTAAAATTAAAAATCTGCAAGATGTTAATACCATTAATAATCTCATTAAGTTGTGCAGTTAACATCGAAGATTGTTCATTGACCTTAACAGCAATCTTATTGAGCTTCTTGGTGAAAAACTTTAACCAGATATACACAACTGGGAAAATGATAAATGTGAGTAGTGCGAGTGTTGCATCCAAATAGAACATACCAATGTATGCAAAGATAACTGCTAAGCTTGCGTTAACAAGCAAGTTCATGATGGTGGAAAATAAGTTCATCATACCACCGACATCACTGATGATGCGGTTTGCTATCTTTCCGGCAGGCTCTGTTTCAAAATAAGTCATAGGCATGCGCTGTAGTGATCTTACAGCATCTTTTCTCGCATCTCTGACGATATTGACGTTGATCATGGATGTAGTGATACGTTGAATATAAGTGAAAATCGTCTGTAAGAAAAACCGTGCAGTTAATAAAACGATTAAAATAATCAAAGGTTTAACAAATGGTTGATAAAATGAGATAACTTCTTCTTTACTCAGTTTAACCGTTTCATACGTATGAACGGTATTATCTTGTGCAATGATGGTCATGGTTGTTCCTGATAATGATTTATTTCCTGTGACAACATCACCTTCAATAAAGTAATAACCACCCTTATAGATCACGATATGAACCACATCATCACTTTCAACATCTTGACTGAAATATCTGTTTTGATACGTGACCTGTTGATCAACTTCTGTAACTTCATACCATGGTTTTTCAATACCTACTAAGTAATCATCTAAGATAGATTTAACAATCAGTGGTGCAATCAATCCCAGTACTTGAACAATGAGCATTGCACTTAAGGTGATAAATAGTAGTTTTTTATAGTTAGCGATATAACGCCATACTTTCTTCATCGTTTTCATGTCATCACCTACTTCATCGTCATCTGTGAGATGTATTGGTGTTTATACCATCCATCAACACGTAACAATTCATCATGCGTACCACGTTGTGTGATTTTGCCATTTTCTAAAACTAAAATAAGATCTGCATCTCTAACTGCAGAAAACCGGTGAGCAACAATAATATTCGTTTTACCTTTTCTAAAATCTTTTAAATGTCCAATAATGGTATCTTCTGTTTTAGCATCTACAGCTGATAACGAATCATCTAAGATCAAGATTTCAGGGTCTTTGATTAAAGCACGAGCGATGGAAAGACGTTGTTTTTGTCCACCTGAAAGCGTCGCACCTGATTCACCTACCATGGTTTGTATATCATTTTGTAGATAGTGAAGATCCTTTTGGAAATCAGCAATCTTCACGGCTTTATCAAACGCATCATGGCTAGCTTGAGGGTTACCAATTAAGATGTTATCTTCAACTGAACGTTTAAAAAGCATGTGCGATTGTGGCACATAACCCACAAGATTTCGGATGGCTTCAATTTGATATGCTTCGATTGAAGTTCCATCGATATAGACTTGACCATCTGTGACATTGAATTCCCTTAAGAGTTGTCTGATGAGTGTTGACTTACCAGCACCAGTAGGTCCTACAATACCAAGAGTTTGTCCATTTTTAATTGAAAAAGAAATGTTTTTAATCACCGGTTGTTTATCAAACGGATATTTAAATGTCACATTTTTAAACTCAATCTCATCAAAGTGAATGATCGGTTTAGAGTCAATTTCATCATGTACGATAGGTACTTGTTTCATAATCTCATCAAAACGATCAACAGATATCGTTGCATTATTAATCTGACTAAAAATGTTAGAAATGGAAATAATCGGACCAAACAACATACCCACATAGGAAACAAATGTAATGAGTCCGCCAAGTGACATTTCCTGTTGAATGATGAAATATATACCAAATGCAAACGCTAAAATATATGTAATACCATAAATCACTTCAAAGAGTGGGTTAAACCAGTTCTCAAAACGAACGATATAACGCCATGACTCAATATCTGCATCAATAGCTGCATATTCCTTTTGTAAATCATTATCTTCTTGAACATAAGCACGAATCGCACGCTGACCTTCAACTGACTCTAAAACTTTTTCTGTCATATCTGCATAGATTTCACGATGTCGTTTAATGTATTTTCTTTTACGGTTACGGATGATGTTGAGGATCGTTAATCCAACTGGCATGATGACAACTGAAATCAGTGTCAATTTCCAACTGATGGTAAACGCCATCACGCTGATCGCGAATAAAATGACACCGACATTAAAAATGATACCTTCTAACATGGAAGATGCTGCTTGTGTGATCGCATCTAAATCAGATGTAACACGAGAGATCAGATCACCTTTTTCGTATTTTTCATAGAATTGTGAGTCCATATCAAATAGATGTGCTAAATATTTTTGACGCATTTTAAACGATAATGTTTGTGCGGTCTTTTGAGATAAATGGTTATATAAAAAACTGAGTAAATACCGTGTGGTTGGTAATAGAGCTAAAAAGAAAACAAGCCAGATCAACGTTGTTTGTGTCAGTTCACCAGATACAATTGTATCAATGGCACGACCAAGCACATAAGCAGGTGCTAGTGAGATGGAAGCAATCGAAATAAGCAGAAAAAACATGGTGACATAAGTCTTCCATTGCTCTTTAACAAACCATCCAATTTTTGAAAAGATATTACCCATAAAACACCTCAACTAATCCAGTCACAAAATACATTATACATCATGTTTGATAACAATAAATAAACAATCCGTCATGAAAATGATTTCACTGACGGAATTAAGAAAAACGTTATATATAATATCCTTATAAGCGGATGATACGATGTCCTGCAGCCTTGATTAATCGATTCATAATCGCTTGTCCAAGTCCTTGATTAGAGAGTGCAGGAATATAAATAACTTCAATTTGAAGTTCATCCATTTGTCTGAGAGCTAAAAAGATATGTCTTCCAATATTTTCAAAGTGTTCAAGTGATCCAAGGTCAACTTGGTAGTTAGCATTGAGTTCAACAAGATACTCATGTGGTGCAATGACACCAATTTTTATCGTTTGATTTGAAACGATTTGTTCATTGATAAATGAACATACTCTCTCTTTTTCACCTTCAAGTAAATAAACCATACCTTTAGGTGCATAATGCGTATACTTCATTCCTGGTGACTTAGGTACATCCTTAACATCTTCTTCTGTGGCATCAAGAATACTCATTTCAAGTACATCTTCAATCATTTTCTTTGTAACTGCACCTGGTCTAAGTAAGACAGGTATAGGTTGTGTCATATCGATAACGGTTGACTCTAAACCAATCTCAACAAATCCGCCATCGAACATGAGATCAACTTTCCCCATGAAATCTTCTTTAACATGATCAAAGATTGTCGATGATGGACGGCCACTGATGTTAGCTGATGGAGCGCAAAGTGGTACACCTGCAGCTCGGATGATATCTCGTGCAACATCCAAACTTGGCATACGAATGCCTACCGTATCAAGTCCACCAGATACGATGGATGGAATAATCTCTTTTTTCTTTACAACCAGTGTTAATGGTCCTGGCCAAAACTGATCCATCAGTCTTTCAGCACGTTCTGATACATCATGTGCATATGTGTAGATATCTTTCTTTTCAGCAATATGAACGATTAAGGGGTTATCCTGTGGTCGTCCTTTAGCTTCAAATATACGTTTAACTGCTTCAGGGTTAGTGGCATCCGCACCGATTCCATAGACCGTTTCTGTTGGAAACACGATAAGACCACCTGCTTGGATGATCTTTTTTATGTTTTCTTGAACGCTTTTTTCACGTATTGTGGAACCTAAAATTGTGCACATGTTATAACCTCATTGTTGTGTATAATATGATAAATATGTTTTGATTTGTTCTTTGATATCATCAAACATCTTGATTTTATCGGATGGTTTGAGATGTGATGTCATGGGATCTCTTAATAAGGCTTCTTTCGCATACGAAAGATCGCGATGATCAAATGCTTTAATTAAAAGATCATGAATATAGATGTGGGGTAGTGTTAACTCAAGTGGGTCTTCTGGCATAGCGCCTGAATAAATAGGTCTCACTTGATCTTTTCTAAATAGCGCATTTGTTTCAACAACATGACCTATCGGTAAGTTAGAAATCTGACCTTGATTGATAATATTGACGTTCGTGATCAATTCTGTTAAACCTAATAATGCCTTCATTTGAAGAACGCCTTCTTCACCTGATGGCTGGATGGTTACTTTCTCTTGACCTGAAATCATGTTTAAGGCTGATTGATTACCTTCTTGTTTAATGGCGATACGTTTTGAAACAGGTGTTAAGAAATAACGCCATGATTGTAACATCTCTTTGTCTTTTGTATACCATTCTTGTGGTAAAAATTCGACTAAATGACGATCACCTGCAGCAGCGATTACCCCATACTTTAGGTAAAGATCTAGTTTGACTCTTTCTGCACTACCAAACGGTTCATGAGGATCCATTGATCCTTATAAATGCCTTCCTTATGATATTTTTTAGCAAAACGATCATAGATCGGCATGATATCAATATTTTGATAGGAAGCTTGATTGATCCATGTGAAATGGTTGATACCGATCGGATTAATATGAATTTCATGACGTTTAGCTTTGATACCTTTTTCTTCTTCCAGTGCTCTAGCTAAAATATCTTGTACATGAAAAACTTCATGACAGTTACCATAAGCTTTAATCTTAGGAAATGAGTGATAAAGCATTTGAACGCACATCGTCATCGGATTGGTGAAATTGAGCACCCATGCATCAGGACATACCCGTTCAATTGCTTTAGCGATTGTATCAAACATCGGCATCATGATGAGTGATCTAAAAATACCAGCAGGACCAGCAGTATCACCAACAGGTTGATACACACCATATGCTTCTGGCCCATGAACATAAGCTGACATTTCATCAAATGTTCCTGGCAAGATAGATATTAAAACGAAATCAGCATCGGTTAATGCCTGTTCTAAGGTATCGGAAACTTCAAATGTAAATTGACCCTTTGCTTCATCAAGTGCCATCATCATGTTACCAATTTTTGCATTGTTAACAGCTGCTTCATAATCGATATCATAAAGTCTAACGGTACCTTTAAAGTCTTTCTCTAAAGCGAGGTCGCTCATAAGACTTCTTGCCCATAGACGCGATCCACCACCGATATATGCGATATTCACATGTTTCATGATGTCACCTCTTTGAGAAAAGCTTGATAGATATCAGGATGCGTCTTTTCAACGTTGATAGGTTTTAAGTCTTGATTTAACCAAATGAGCTCTGTTTTCCCTTGATGAATATGGTTATTCTCTTCGTCATATAAATCATAGGTAAAAAACAAGCGTACCTTTGTAAGTTTAGAAATCGATGTTATCATACGATAGGTTGATCCAAAACGCGCAGGTTTTAAATACTTTGATGTGAGTTCGTACATGGCTAGTCTAACACCTTGTTCTTCAATCACATGAAAAGGAAGACCTAAATCTTCACAGTATTTAACACGTCCCATTTCATACCATATCGGATAGACAGAATGATGAATAATCCCCATTTGATCTGTCTCTTGATAACGTGGTTCAATTTTCAATTGAGATATCATAAAAAAACACCTCCAACTACAGTTATTATACCATGACTTCACTACCCTTTTATGCTATAATAAAGTCAAATGAAAAGAAAGTTGGGTATCTTATGGAAAGTCTAAAATATTCCCTTGTTCAACATTTAAAAACAGTATCCTATGCACATAAGAAAATGATTGTCGGTTTTGATGGATTTATTGATGAAATCATTCATGCTGTTGATAAACGCATGGATAGCCATCATTTTACGCGTATTGAAACGATGACACAGTTTGCTAAACGTATTGAAAGAGCTGCCGGTTTATCAACAAACATTGAACTTTATCCAGTTCAAGTTAAAATTGGTGGTAATGGTCCCATTATGGCGAATGCATTATCCCAACATGAATCTGATATCACCTATATTGGTGCACTTGGACAACCTAACATTCATCCCGTCTTTTTAGGTATGCCAACCAATGCGAAACTTTATTCGATTGCTGATGCAGCTCATACTGATGCTGTTGAATTTCTTGATGGCAAAATCATGCTAGGTAAAATGAGTTGTCTAGATGATGTCAACTACGATAACATCATCAAAGAACTTGGTGAATCAGGCTTCATAAAGTTACTTGATGAAACTGATTTATTCGCAACCGTCAACTGGTCAATGCTACCTCATATGACAGACATTTGGGCATCGATTGCAACCAACATCCTTCCTCAATTAACTAAAAAAACTATCAAACCTATCTTCTTTGTTGATTTAGCTGATCCTGAAAAGAGAGAACCACAGGAAATAAAGCGTGCTTTAGATTTATTAAAACAATATAACCCTTATTTCAATGTTGTTCTTGGATTAAATAAAAAAGAAGCTTATGATATTGGTGCTATATTAAAACTTGCTGATGAACATTCATCATTGGAAACACTTAACCAAGCGTTATACAACTACTTAGGTATCTATAGTGTTGTTATCCATCCCGTTGATCAATCATGCACAGTCATCGATGGTGTGTTCTATCACGACTTTGGTCCACTTGCTAAAAAACCTAAACTAACAACAGGTGCTGGTGATAATTTCAATGCAGGTTTTGTCTTCGGTCTTATGTTAGGTCTCAAACCACATGAAGCACTACTTCTTGGTATGTCAACATCAGGTTTTTATGTCAGACAAGCAAAAAGTCCCACATTCGCGGAACTTGTTCAATTTTTAGCTGATTGGGATCAAAATAACATCGATTAAAATAAGTGTTTAACGATTTCTTCTTCACCTAAAGGGCTCAATTGATAGAGTCCTTTTTCATTTTTTATAAACCAATGATCGTAGTTATCTCTTAAAATATCCGCGGCTTTATCGATGCGTGTATATTCTTTAATCAGTTTAAGAGGTGCTTCTTGTAGCGTATGTAAAGCTTTCGCTATTTCTACAACTTTCTCACGATATGCGGTCATTTTTTTACCCTTAGTACCGCCAAGAGAT
>CAZETB010000002.1:0-75984 GCA_964514865.1 uncultured Mariniplasma sp.
GAGAGTAGACTTGAATGGATGAAGAAAAGAGAGGCTTATTTAGTACCGATTTTCTCAAATCCACAATTCTTAGATGCGATGGAACGTTTGACGAATTCTGCTGAATCCTATGACGCAAGAGAACATTTAGATAAAATCACTGCACCAACGTTGATTGTCTCAGGTGATGAAGATTATTTAACACCACTTGCTGATCAAAAGAAATTACATCAAGCAATTAAAGGATCTTATCACGTCGTATTACCCGGTGTTGGGCACGCATCCATGTATGAAGTTCCCATGCTATTTACAACTTTAGTTTTAGGTTTTATTAACGCAAAAGATACCGTGTTTACGGTTTAATATCTTGATCAAGTGATGTGAACATATTTAAACAATACATAATGTCAATCACATCCTTAAAAAAGAGAGGTGTAACATGAATTTACCAACTGATATTATTAGCGTGTTGCTTAACGCCTTTATCAGCTTTTCATACCTATCGCTTGCTACATTTGGGATTGTCTTAATCTTTAAGACGAGTTCAACTACAAACTTTGCGCAAGGGATGTTAGGTATCTTAGGGGCATTTGCAACAAGCTATTTCATCGATAAGGTTGGTGTTAATGACTTAACGGGATTACCTAGTGTCATTATCACAAGCCCATGGCAACTTGTTTTACCAATGTTAGGTGGGATTTTAATCTCATTTATTGCCGGGTTACTGATCGATGTCGTTATTTTTAGAAACGCGAAGTTCACCAATGCTGCAACCAAACAGATTATCACGATGGGTTTAGTCATCGTAATCACAGGATTAATTCCTGTCATCTTTGGTCCAACAACGCGTATGAGCTTTGTCTTCTCTGACAAGACTGTCTTCGTCTTAGGCGTTGCACTTCCAGTTCATCAACTCGTTACATTACTGATTTCGTCTTCACTCATCCTCTTCATCTTCTTAATGCTCAAGTATACAAAATGGGGATTAGGTGTACGTTCAGTAGCATCCAATGAACGTGTTGCTGGTCTCATGGGTATCAACACCAATCGCATTAACTCGCTTTCATGGGCGATTGCAGGTGCACTTGGTGCATTATCTGCAATTACCTACACCGCAGGTATTGGTTCGATGTCGATTTATTCGATGATTGACATGCAGGTTAATGCATTCTATGCGTCCATCTTAGGTGGTTTTAGTACATTCTTTGGACCATTAGGCGGTGCTTTCCTACTCACAACGGGTCAATCATTATTTCCTAAAATATTAGTTTCTTATAACCTTGCACAATGGAGTAATACGGTTTTATACTTTGCAATTATCTTTGCAGTCTTATTAAAACCTGTCGGACTCTTCGGCAAGAAAATGGTAAAGAAGGTGTAGCGCATGAAAATATTTTACTTAGAACACGTGAAGCCTTTTATTAAGAAACCTCATTTTGGGTTTATCGTTGCTGGCATTTTATTAGTTATTGTTAGATTTTTAGTTGGCGTGATACCACCTGATCTCTATGGTGCAGTTGTCACAACAACCTATTATTACATCGCAGGCTTAGGATTTGCTTTACTCCTAGGTTACGGCGGACTTGCATCACTCGGTACTGGTGCCTTTGTTGGTATCGGAGCATTCGGACTTCACTATCTTTACCGGTTTGTTGAACTCCCCTTAATGCTCACCATTGTCTTAGTCATTGTCGTATCGATTGTGATCAGTATTATCTTTGGTTTCGTATCCCTTCGTATTTCAGGTATGTATTTAGCGATCGTGACAATGGGTTTATCCCAAATCGTCATTGAGATCATTAAGAACATACCCAATTATGCATCAGGTACAACCGGTGGCTTCTTATCAGGAGGACCGAGACGACCGCTTGCATTCTTAGGGATGGAGTTATCTGCTGATTCAGCTGTCATCTTTATGGCCGTGTTCGCTGTCATAGGGATGATGGTTGTATACAATCTGATTGCATCTCCAACAGGACGTGCACTGTTGTCTATTAAAAACAGTGAAACAGCTGCACAGACCATGGGTATCAATTTACTCAAGTACCGCTTATTAGCCTTTGTTATTTCAGGTATATATGGCACACTTGCTGGTGTGTTAGCGATTATGTTTAACCGTAACGCTGGTGTCGGACAAATTGGTTTATCATTCGCCTTAAACATCTTAGCAGCTGTTGTCATCGGTGGAACCAAATCGATTTGGGGTATCCTGCTTGGAACCTTCGTCATCTTCGGCTTAGATTTAGCAGTTTTCCAAAGATTCCAGTTAGGTAATTATTCCATCATTATCAATGGTGTACTCATCATACTCGTCGTGATGTTCTACCCAGGTGGTTTAATCCAACTATTCGGTGATATCAAAAAAGGCATTAAAAAATTAAGATTGAAAGTAAGAGAACGCGTCTATGGCACAGATTAATCTTAAGAACTATGTCGGCCAATGGATTCATGGCAAGCACGTTAGAAAACATCGTAAACTTATCTTAGCGATCAATTACTATAAAGGGTTAGCTTCTGAATATGATCATCAAGATCAAACCTATTTGGAAAATAGACTCAACCTGATTGACCGTTATTATGAAGATGAAGTTAAAGGATTGAAAAAACGTGTCGATGATGTTACACGAAATGACGAGAAAAAAGAACAAGCGATCAAGCGATATGATGAAAAAGCATATTGGGCAAGAAGAAAGTATAAAACTGCTGAAGCAAAGAAAGCTTTAGGACAAGTTTTAGAAAACATCTTACAACAATATGATCAAGTTCAAGCTAGCAAAAGACAAGAGTTTATCAATCAACTCGATGTCAAGTATCCCCACCAAAGCATTGAAAATAAACAAGTCTACTATGATAAGATCAAAAAGCATGAAGTTATCAAAGATCGCAGAAAAGAAAAAGCATCTTTAGCTTATCAAAAGAGACATGAAACATTCTTAAACTTCCAAAAGAAGAATGAGAAACGACTATTAGAACTTACACACAAAGCAGAAGATCTCAAAGTACTGATTGAACAATACAACGAGAACAAAGTTAAATATGATGAACTAAAGCTTCAAGATCTTACTAACCGACTTGAATCACTCAAACAAAACACCAAGATTCCAGAAAGTCTGAAGGAAAGAAGAGAAGAGAAACTTCAAGAGCACATCGACTTGATACAGACACAGATGAGAATGCTTAAAGATCAAAAGATTCATTTATCCATTTCAAATCTCAAAATGTACTTCGGTGGTGTTAAAGCTGTTAACGATTTATCCTTCGATGTGAAGAAAGGTGAAGTCTTTGGACTCATCGGACCTAACGGTGCTGGTAAAACCACAGTCTTCAACTGTTTAACTCAGTTTTATAAAGCAACTGGTGGCAACATGGTCTTTAGAAACAAAGAAGATCATTTGGTCAATCTCTATGAGAAGAAAACACACGACATGATCAAAGAAGGTATCGCAAGATCCTTCCAAAATGTTGAACTCATTTGGGAACTCACCGTTTTAGATAACTTGTTGGTTGCTGCTCACTCATTACTTGTTACCAATTATGTTGAACATATGCTTCACGATCGTAAGATGAAACGCGAAGAAAAAGTTCTTCGCACCAAAGGTATGCAAATCCTCACCACACTTGGTATTCAGGATTATGCCTTCCGTTCACCTTATGGATTACCCTATGGTATTTTGAAAAAGATTGAACTTGCTAGAACGCTGATGACCGATCCATCCCTCATCATCTTAGATGAACCCGCTGCTGGTTTAAATGATGCAGAAACACAAGATCTCGCAAAAATCATTAAAGCCATCAACAAGGATTATGGTATCACCATCTTCTTAGTCGAACACGATATGGGACTTGTCATGAGTATCTGTGATACCATCTGTGCCATCTCATTCGGTAAAATGATTGGCATCGGTACACCTAAAGAAATTCAAAATAACCCAGAGGTAAGAAAAGCTTATTTAGGAGATGATAGCGATGAGTAATCCCATTCTTGAAATCAAAAACTTAGAAATCGATTATGGTATCGTCAAAGCTGTTAAAGGTATCAACATGGTTGTTCCTCAAGGTTCCATCGTAGCGATCCTCGGTGCGAATGGTGCTGGTAAAACATCAACCATTAAAGCGATCTCAGGTATGACCAAGGTAAAACATGGTGAAATCCTTTACCATGGTGAACCCATCCAAAATGTTGTACCTTATAAAATCGTTTCTAAGGGCATTATGCAGTCACCTGAAGGTAGACTCATCCTCACAGGTTTAACGGTCGAAGAGAACTTATTAGCGGGTGCCTACAGCATTAAAGCCACCATTAAAGATGGTGTAAAGAAATCACGCAATCAACGTCTGAAAGAACTACTTGAAGAAACGTATTCATACTTCCCCATTCTTAAGGAAAGAAGAAAACAACAAGCTTCAACCTTATCGGGTGGTGAACAACAAATGTTGGCGATCGGTAGAGCCCTGATGGGTGAACCGGAATTATTACTTCTTGATGAACCATCATTAGGACTTGCTCCATTGGTCATCAAAGATATCTTTAAGATCATCACAAAGATTAAAGAAGATGGTCGTACGATCTTAATCGTCGAACAGAACGCCAAGCAAACTTTAAAGATTGCAGATTATGCTTACGTGCTTGAAATCGGCAAGATTAAGTCGGAAGGAAAAGCTGATGAACTTCTTAATGACAAAGATTTGATCAGCGCATATTTAGGCGAAAGCCATGCTTAAGGTAAACGGTGCAAAAATAGCACTTAAAATAAAAAGGAGAAAATTATGAGAAAGATTTTAGTTATTGCTTTTGCATTACTACTAAGTTTAACATTACTTGGTTGTGATCAAGGCGGAAATGAAACACAAGGTATCGACGATGAATTCATCTACGTTGGTAACACTGCAGCAACAACTGGTAACTTCGCAGGTGTTGGTGTACCCTTCAATTTAGCGATGCAAGTTGTATTTGATGAATACAACGCAACTCATGATGGTAGAGACATTAAGTTCATCCATTATGATGATCAATTCAATGGCGAAACAGGTTTAACATTAACTAAGAAATTAGTTGAAGAAGACAAAGTATTCGCACTCGTTGGTCACTTCGGAACAAACACAGTTAACTATACTATGGACTATTTATTAGAAACTGGTATTCCAATGGTTTACGGTGTTACTGGTGTTAACTCACTTTACTTCGAAGACGTTCCAGGAAACAACATCTTATCTGTACAACCTATCTATCGTACAGAAGGACGTATGATGGTTGCAAGAGCACTTCATGAATCATTATTTGGTGCAGAAGGCAATGCTAAACTTGGTGCAACTGACAAGATCGTTGTGCTTTACTCAGATGACGATGCAGGTCAATCCATTAAGCTTGGTATCCAAGACGAAGTTGCAGCACAAAACGTTGGTAGCCGCGTTACCTACATTCCATTCAGTGCAACAACAGCATCAGCAGTTATTCCTGTAGCACTTGCTGAAAACCCAGCAGTTATTCTATTATCATCAAACCAAGCTCCTGCAACTGCAGCAGCAATCGCTCTTAGAGCAAACAACTCTACAGTTCCTGTCTTATCATCATATGTTAACTCAGCAGCTGTATTCGCACCTGCACAACTTATCGTTGATGAAGTTGCTCAACCACTTCCATATCCAGTATATGCAAACGCATGGGTTGACATCTCTAACTCAACTGCACCAGCCCCAACTGCTGAACAAATCGGTGGCGATGGTACATTAGCAGGTTTTGCTTACCCATTAACATTCTTAGCTGGTTTCACAGCTGAATACTGGGAAGGTTTCGTTCATGATATGAATTCATCTGACAGAGTCGATGGTACAACACAAGCTAAAGCATTATGGGCAAACGCTTATGCAATGGCTGGTTATGTTGCCGCTAAGACTTTCGTAGCAATCTTAGAAAGAGTTGAAGACTTTGATGCATTGACATGGGAATCATTCATTGCATTAGCAGAATCAGCTCCAATCGATTTACCAATGGCTGGTTCAATTGACTGGGCAAATGGTGATCGCGTTGGTTTAACAACCTTAGCATTAACTAAATTCCAATTAACAGCATCTGGTTGGAACTTCGCTAAGATCAGAGAAATCGAATCCATCGAAACAGTTAACGCAAAATAAAACCATGAAGTAGATGAAGAGTGGATTCAAGGAAACTTGTCCACTCTTTATTTTTCATGATCAATCGTAATGAACGTTTTAAAGGTTTTAAGTTAGTATTTGAATCCTAGATGAGATCATCAGAGAAAAACGCTTATAGAAGAAATTTGAAGCGTTTAGAAAGCATTGACATGGAGGAGATAAAGTCATGTATGAGAAGAAACAAATCGTTTTAAAAAACGGTGAAGTCATTCATTATGTTGAAAAGGGAACTGGTGATAAAACACTGTTATTAATCCACGGTAATTTTTCATCATCATTACACTACACACCACTGTTGGAAAGATTGCCAAAAGATATCAGAGTGATTGCACCTGACTTAAGAGGATATGGTGATTCAAGCTATTATCGCAGAATACATTCACTCAAAGAATTAGCAGATGATATGGCATTGTTTTTGGAAGCTAAACGCATCCATGAAGTTGATGTTGTAGGTTGGTCATTGGGTGGTGGAGTTGCATTAGAAATGGCAGCTCATTATCCTAATGTTGTCAAGAAAATGGTGCTGATTAACTCAACGACACATCGTGGTTATCCAGTCTTTAAGAAGGGTGAAAATAATCAGATGCTTGTTGGTCAAGTTTACGAGTCACCTGAAGAACTTGGTAAAGATCCTGTTCAAGTCATTCCATTATTAGAAGCACAGAAGAATAAGAACTTTGCAGTCATGAGTTTTGTATTCGATCAAACGATTTATACAGTTGGCAAACCTACAAAAGAACAAAATGAATTGTGGATTAACGAATCACTGAAACAGAAGAATTTGATTGATGCGGACTGGGCACTAGCTAACTTAAACATGTCAAGTCAACACAATTTCTATAATGCAGGTACAAACAATATTAACAACGTGAAATGTCCAATCCTTCATACGTGGGGCAACAAAGATATCGTGGTTCCAGAGTATATGGTCTTAGAAAATTATAAGGCATTGGAAAAACAATCGAAGTTAGTCGTTTATGAAAATTGTGGTCATTCACCATTGGTAGATGTACCAGATCAACTCACAAAAGATATTTTAGATTTCATTCAATAAAGAGGGCGATGCCCTTTTTTCTTTCTCTATTAGAACGTATAAAAAATAAAACAGTATAGTACTTATTTATATAGTTTCTATTTTTAGAAAAAATCATATGTTTAGTATATCTAAACTTTTTGCAATTGTTTATAGAATTTTAAGTGGGATTATAACGGATAAAAAAAGTAGTAGAGAAAAATCGAGCAATGCACAATCAGATGAAGATAGCTGATAAAACACATACTCAATATAAAACCATGAACACAACTGAGAAGACGTAGATGACCCATCATAAGCTCACAACGAACAATAACAAGCTTATAACACTCCGAAATCTTATCTCATAATAATCATCGCTAAATCCTTTAAAATCGCGCATGCGCTCGCGCGCGTGCATGATGTGTATGTACGCACACACTCAATATAATAGGTGAGGTGACAAATAGATTGGAGAACTATGTTCACAATCTCGCGACAAAAAACATCTACATATTCTTAACGATTTCAAAAAAGAGTTTGGAGCGCATAGACACAATAGAGACGAATGTCATACTATCTTACACACAAGGTATGCTCTCGTCTTTTTTTGTGATTCAATCTTTAAGAAGATCATGAGTGATCACACAAAGTCACTTATGAAACATGAGACGCCGTATCAGCAATCGAAACTTAGAAGACCTTGATAATTCATGAGTCAAGCTGCGATTGAAAAAGACACATAGATAGGGTGTAGTAGAAGAAGAACGAGCGAGGATTGATCAAAAATTTCGGATCCTCAAAAATAAGCATTTGGCGTTATATAAGCGCTCGAACGGCTTAGACATAGGAATGTTCGAGAAAGAAGTTTTCAAACGCTAAAAAACTACTCTCGCATTATCTTATTATAGTAATATTTAATTTATGACTATATTTAAACGCGATAGAAGGGCATTTTTAATGAATTAAATAAGGTAATTACCAATATCAATACCATCATTAGTCTCATCCATTTTTATTTTTTTATTTTGTATTTGTTCGTATAATATATATTATGTTAACCTGTACTTGAGACCTTAACTGTGCGGCTAATCAACTTTATGTTTATAAGTTGCTAAATCAAAATATATGAAACTTTGGCTTCTACGTGCGTGGTAAGGTGTGAACTATCGAAAATTGACTATTACTAAACTTATCTTTTTCGATATCTAAAAAATGGGGGTTATGGTACAATAAAATTGGTGATTATATGAAAAATAAAACGATTCTTATTATCTTTACAGGCGGTACCATTTCGATGGCGAAACATAAAGAAACGAGCAAAGCAATTATCAGTGATAATCACACTGAATTACTTGAAAACATCGGTTCTGAACTGAAAAATATCGATCTAATATCTCATCAGTTTTCTCTTAAACCTTCTCCATCAATTACCCCAAATGACATGTTTGAACTAGCTAATTTGACCAAAAAGTACATTAATGATCCACAAATCGATGGTATTGTTATCACGCATGGTACAGATACTTTAGAGGAAACCGCGTACTTTCTCGACCTCTTTTTAGAGACTTCGAAGCCAGTTGTAATAACTGGATCCATGAGAAATTACTCTGAACTGGGTTATGATGGATTAAGCAATCTAGTCAGCTCGATATTAGTTGCTGCTGATTCTGAGTCTAAAGACATGGGTGTTTTAGTTGTTATGAATGATGAAATCAATGCAGCTGCTGAGGTTACCAAAACACATACACTTGCACTTGATACTTTCAAATCTTTAGAGTTTGGACCTTTGGGTATCGTAGATCAGGATAATGTAATTTATTATCGTCAAACACATTACCCTCACATTCATCTTGCTCCAGATCGTATTGAAACAGCTGTTGAAATTCAAAAAGTGTATTCAGGCGCAAGTTCAGTATTTCTAAACTTAATGGTTGAACATGGTGTTAAAGGAATTGTACTTGAAGCACTTGGTCGTGGCAATGTTCCACCTCAAATGGTTGAAGGAATCACAAATGCCATCAATCATAATATACCTGTTGTCATCACATCAAGATGTCCTAAAGGTCGTGTACTTGATAGCTATGGTTATGAAGGTGGCGGACATCACTTAAAACAACTCGGTGTTATATTCACAGAGAATCTATCAAGTCAGAAAGCTCGCATTCGTTTGATGCTATCACTTGGCTTGTTCTCTGATATTAAGGAAATTAAAAAACTATTTTAAGGTGATTTCATGATTAAATTGACGCGTCGTTTAAGAGATCGAAATCAGTCGAAACAACTATTTGCCTATCTCGTTTTGTTTTGGGGAATAGTAGGTGTAGGTCTTCAAACCCTGCGATCTCTGCTAGGCGAAAGCCCACTTGAATATACACTTGTTACTCATTTTTACTTCACAACACAAAGTAACATTTTACTAGTTATCGTATCCTTACTTTACTTATTTAAAAAGAAAAAAGGAAATGGATTTACATCTCTTTCCTTCATTACGTTGATTAACATCTCAGTAACTGGCATCGTTTTTCACACACTCTTGACACCCTTTATGAGCAATGTAAGTTTCTTAAATCACGTGCTTCATACCATTAATCCACTACTCTATATTATCTTTTATTTTATGGTTATTGAAGAGCACTTACCAGTTTCAAAATTTTGGATATCACTCATTTATCCTCTCATTTATATGGCATTAGTTTATCTAATTATTGAACCCGTTTTTGGTGATCTTATGGAAGAACTGATGACAACATTTGAGAGCGCTCGATACGTTTATCCATTCTTAGATCCAAACCAATATGAACGTGGTATCATCGGATTAATCTTATTTAATCTAGGTCTTCTGGCTCCTGCTATGAGCTTACTAGCCTTTGTCTTGAACTTATTAAAGTCTCGTTTCGAGACCCGATTGCAAACTGCATAAACATTAAAAAAAGAGGAAATTAGTTATCCTCTTTTTTGTTTTCTTCGTTATCTTTTTGTTCTTTAGATTCAGATTTAGGCTGTGTTTTCTTCTTCTTGGAAGTGTTAATTTCTGCCTTCATATCTACGTTGTCCAGCTTGACTTCTTCGACTTTTTCTACTTTTTCTTCAGTTGGAATTTCAGTTTTTTCAGTAGGTTCTTCAACGATTTCTTCTTGGTTTTCTTCCGTTTCTACAACCGGATTTTTTTCATCATGAAGTGAAGCTTCTGCTTCAGCAACCTTTATTTCTTCTTCAGTAGTTTTAAGTTCCTCTTCTGATTTGCGGAGTTCTTCCTGAGCTTTTCTTTCCTCTTCTTTACGTTTTAACGCTGCTAATCTTGCATCAATATTAGCCTTTTTCTTTTCTTCCATCAAACGTTTTTCTTGGTTTGAACGTTCCTCTTCACGTCTTTCTTCTTCAGCAATTTCACGTAACATTGTTTGATGTTCTTGTTCTTTTCGCTTCAGTTCAAGGCGAAGTTCACGTCTCTTTAATTTGCGATTAATACCTGTTTTTATGCTTCTAAATAGTTTTGTTATTGGACTAAATATAAGTGCAATAATCAATCCTAAACGTTCAAAGAAACGGTAATGGCCTGTTTCAAAACGTTGTATTTTCTCTTCTTTTTTGAGTGCTTTTTTCTCAGCTTTTAAGATCTTTCTCAGTTTGATCATACTGTTAATTGCTAATCTAAAACTGCGTCTACCAAGAGAATCTTCAACATAGATTCTAATCTTTTTAACTTTCTTACCATCACCTAAAACATAAGATCTCAACTCAGTAAGAGGTAAAGATAGCTTAAACGAATCTCTTGCTAAAACGATGGTATTTTCCTCTTTTAAAGGTAGTAATGTCTTTTGGTATATGAGACCAATTGCTGCTGCTTCGACATTCACATAGCTTGAATTTGCTACTAAAATATCGACAACATCTTTGCCATCACGGGTCACTAAATCCTCAGTTAAGATGAGTGCACGCCGTCCAATTAAGTTTAAAGTACGCTGTGCCTTTATCAATAAAACAAGCAATGAAATAACGACGATAGCTAATAATGCAAAGATGATGACAAACTCTAATTCAAGATTTTTCAACCATTCTAACATCTTACTTACCTCCAATCAGGTTTAAAAATGACGCTCCATTTTTTGGTTTTTCACATTCAAAATTATCAGTTATGGTATAACCGATATCAGCAAAAGTCTTTAATAATGGTAACTTTTTACCCTCTTTAAAACGTGGTGTGTATACTAGCATTGGCACGTATTCACGTGTATGATCTGTACCATGATGAATGGGATCATTACCATGGTCTGCTGTTAAAATTAAAAGATCGTCTTCTTTGAGTTCCTTCATCAACAATGGGAGATCGCGGTCAAAATCTTCAATCGCTTTACCATATCCAATAGGGTCTCGTCTATGACCATAGAGAGCATCAAAGTCGACCAAATTCAAGAAACATAATCCTGTAAAATCTTCTTTAGCAACCTGTGTAATTTGAACCATGCCATCATCATTACTCTTGGTTTTACTATAACGATTGATGCCATACCCATCAAAAATATCATTGATTTTACCTAATGCAATCACATCAAACCCTGCTTCATCTAAGTAATTTAAAGCTGTTTTTTCATGAGGTCTTAAGGCATAATCATGACGATTTGGTGTACGTTTAAAGTCGTTTTTATTTGTTCCTACGAATGGTCTTGCAATAACTCTTCCGACTTTCCATTCAGGCTTCATTGTGATTTCACGTGCAATTTCACAGATTCTGTATTGTTCTTCAATAGGAATAATACCTTCATGCATCGCGATTTGAAGAACTGAATCTGCTGATGTATAAACGATTAAATCACCGGTTTTCATGTGTTCTTCACCGAGATCTCTGATGATATCTGTGCCTGATGCACTGATATTTCCAATGATTTTACGACCTGTTTTTTGTTCAAGTTCTTGAATCAGTTCAGCTGGAAAACCAGTATCTGTGAATGTCTGGAATGGTTTTGTAATATACATCCCCATCATTTCCCAGTGGCCAGTCATGGTGTCTTTACCTAACGATGCTTCTTGAATTTTGGTGTAAAAAGCCTGTGGTTTTTTTGCTGGTTCGACATGCTTAATAGGTGCTATATTACCATACCCAAAAGCTTGTAAGTGTGGAATATTTAATACCATTCTTTCTGCAATATGTCCAATCGTATTTGATCCAACATCATTGTAATCCTTTGCATCAGGAGCTTCTCCAATCCCTAAGCTGTCTAGTACAATTAAAAAGATTCTTTTATATGTCATATTATTCCTCCTTTGCACGTGGATGTGCATTTTGATAAATTTCTTTGATTCTCTTTTGACTAATGTGTGTATATATTTGGGTCGTCGATATGTCTTCATGACCCAATAATGTTTGTAGTGTTCTTAAGTCCATACCGTTTTCTAAAAGGTGTGTTGCGAATGAATGTCTTAAGGTATGTGGTGAACAATCGGTTTGGATATGAGCATCAGAGGCAAGTTTTTTTAACAGTTTAAAGAAACCTTGCCTAGATAATCTAGAACCTTGTTGATTGACGAAAACATAGCTCGTTTTATGATCTTTAATAAAGACATCTCGACCTTTAATGATGTAATTTCTTAAGGCAACCACAGCTGGATCTGAGATGGGAACCATACGTTCTTTGGATCCTTTTCCCTTAACCATGATATAACCTTGATTCAAGTGGATGTCTTCCATCTCGATATCTAGAAGTTCTGAGACACGTAATCCAGAACCATAAATAAGTTCGAGTAACGCTTGATTTCTTAATCCTAAAGGCTTTGATAAATCGATTTGATTCAGGATGGCCATGACCTCATCAACTGATAAAACCTGAGGTAAATGCTTTTCAATTTTGGGTGATTCAATCGCTTTAACAACATCTTCATCAACTTCTTTTTCTAAAAATAAAAAGTGATGAAAGCTTCTGATTGCAGTCAATTTTCTTGCCATACTCTTAGTTGTCATATGTCTTTTGAGACTGCGCATGTAAGATTCGATATGCATCTTTTCTATCTGATCTGGTTTTTTAACACCGTGAACTTTTTCTAAAAACTGTGTGTACTGATCAAGATCTCTCAGGTAAGATTCAATCGTATTTTGGCTCGATCCCTTTTCATTTTTTAAGTAGTATGCATAATCTTTAAGTAAGAATTTCATATGAATACCATAAAGACTTGGTTACCTAAAAAGAGTCCTTTTTCAGTTAATTTAAGTCTTCCTTCTTTGATTTCTACAAGACCGTAAGCCATCTTTTCTTCAAGTTTCGGATATTCATTTAACAAACGAATATGATATTTTTCCTCAATTTCAGCGATGTTAATACCATCAATTTTACGTAAGCCAAAGATCAATTCATCTTGTAATAACATCTCTTTTGACTGCAGGTCTTTATGATCCATCCATGCTTGATGATAGTCATTTAAATGGCGATGATTGTATGTCCGGTAGCCATCAACAAACCCATGGGCACCAAGACCAACACCAATGTATTCACCTAATGTCCAATAAAGTAAATTGTGCATAGAAACATGGCCATGCTTCGCATAATTTGAGATTTCATAATGATCAAAACCCATCGATTTAAGACGTTTGTTAATCATGTCATACATCATGGCTTCTGTATCTTCATCCATTTGGTGAAATTCACCTTTTAAATACTGATGATAGAAATAAGTCTTTTCCTCTAAAATGAGTGAATAACATGAAACATGTGTAATATCAAGTTGTTCGACTTTATCTAAATCACGTGATAACATCTCCATGGTTTGACCAGGAATCGCATAGATTAAATCAATTGATATACGTGGGATTTCATTCTTTTTGAGATCGCTAACGACATCAAAAATGTGAGCTTCTGTATGTTTTCTATTCAGATAATGTAGAAGATTTTGATCAAATGTTTGAACACCTAAGCTGATTCGATTAATCCCATACGCTTTGAATAAACGTCCCTTTTCTTTAGAATACGATTCAGGATTAACTTCAATTGTATACTCAAGAGGTTTAATATCTTTAATAGATTCGAATAGTTTTTTTAATTGTTCCAACGTTAACATCGAAGGTGTTCCACCACCGATATAAATCGTTTCAATGGTAGAAAAATGATCCTTATAAGATCTGATTTCTAAGATGAGTTCATCGATATATTTATCCATCATTTCTTGGTTTTTTGGTACACGTTTAACAAAGTCACAGTAATGACAGATGGATTCACAAAAAGGTATATGGATATAGAGTCCCTTCAACGGATCACGTCCTTTCTTTTATTATAGCATTAATGGTTTACATAATAAAGAATAGTGACGAGTTTATCACTCATCACTATTAGCTAAAATCGCCATAAATGCTTCCTGAGGAACGTCAACACGACCTAAGGTCTTCATCTTCTTCTTACCTTCTTTTTGTTTAGATAAGAGTTTCTTCTTACGTGAGATATCGCCACCATAACATTTTGCTAAAACGTCTTTTCGCATGGCCTTGATTGTCGTTCTTGCAATGATCTTGTTACCGATAGCTGCTTGGACGGGAATTTCAAACATTTGTCGTGGAATTAATTCAACCATTTTTTCACAGATAACCTTACCTCTATTATAAGCAAAATCTCGGTGCGTGATAACTGATAAGGCATCGACAACTTCACCATTCAATAAGATATCCATCTTCATCAAATTAGATGGCTTATAGCCAGACATCTCGTAATCAAATGATGCGTAACCTTTCGTTGAAGATTTCAATTTATCAAAGAAATCGTAGACAATTTCAGATAATGGTAATTCATAGGTGATATGAACACGGTTTGCGTCGATATACTTCATGTCACCAAAGATACCACGCTTTTTTTGTGAAATATCCATAATGGCACCAACGTATTCTTTCGGTGCCATAATCGATGCTTTGATATAAGGTTCTTCAATACGTTCAATACGCTGTGGATCTGGTAATTTCGATGGATTATCGATTGCAATCATCGTTTGATCGGTTAAATAGACATGATAAATAACTGATGGGGCGGTTGCTATTAAATCGATATTAAACTCACGTCTAATACGTTCTTGAATGATATCCATATGAAGCAATCCTAAGAAGCCAGTTCTAAATCCGAATCCTAAAGCTTGTGAAGTTTCAGGTTCATATAATAAGGATGCATCATTAAGTTTGAGTTTTTCTAAGGCATCTTTTAAGTCTAAGAATTGATCAGCATCAATCGGATAAAGTCCACAAAAGACCACACTGTTCATTGTGCGATAACCAGGAAGTGCAGTTTTTGCACGATGGTTTGCATAGGTAATTGTATCACCTACACGGACAGTGTTGATATCTTTAATGCTTGCTACCAAATAACCAACATCACCTGGTCCTAAGTAATCTCTTTTAACAATTTTAGGTGTATGTACTCCAACTTCTAAAACTTCATATTTTGCCTTTGATGCCATGAATTCAATCATATCACCTTTTTGAATAGTCCCATTAACAACTCTAATTGATGGAATAACACCTTTATAGGCATCAAAAACAGAGTCAAAAACAAGTGCTTGCAATGGTGCATTTGAATCTCCTTGAGGTGCAGGTACATCATGTACGATACGCTCTAATATCTCAGCGATACCAACGCCTTCTTTTGCAGATGCTAAAACAGCATCTTGTGCAGGTATGCCAATAATATCTTCTATTTCTTTTTTAACTTTTTCAGGTTCAGCACTTGGTAAATCAATCTTATTAATAACTGGAATGATTTCTAAATCATTATCGATCGCCAAATAAACATTAGCGAGTGTTTGTGCTTCAATACCTTGTGCTGCATCTACAACCAAAATAGCCCCTTCACAGGCAGCAAGTGATCGTGATACTTCATACGTAAAATCGACATGTCCTGGAGTGTCGATTAAATGCATGATATACTCATTGCCATCTTGTGATTTATACATCATTTCAACGGCATTAAGTTTAATGGTAATTCCTCTTTCTCTTTCTAAATCCATAGAGTCGAGGAGTTGTTCTTTCATTTCGCGATCGCTCACGGTGTTTGTCGACTGCAATAAACGGTCAGCCAATGTGGACTTACCGTGGTCAATATGTGCGATAATCGAAAAGTTTCTTATTCTCTTTTGTCGTTCATTAAGCAAAGCTTTGTTCATGTTACACTTACCTTTCCGCTTTATTATTGTATCATAAAACGCGTCTAAAAAAAGCATATTAATGTTGAAAGATTTAGTTATTTAATTTTCTAAACTACGTAAACGTTTTTATTACTTTTAATTCACAATTACAATTGCATAACACTTGACTTTTGTGTATAATAAAAGCGTGATGAAACAATTCATAGGAGGAATTTAATAAATGAAGAAATTGATTGCATTCTTTTTTGTTGCCGTACTTGCATTAAGCTTGGCAGCATGTAAAGAAAGAGAATACCCAGTTGATGGCGTGTTCTTAGGTTATGAAGTTGGCGTTAGCAGAAACGCTCCAATGGTTACTTTTGTAACAATTACTGTTGAAGATGGCGAAATCGTAGCATACGATATCGACGTACGTCAAGGTGCTAGAACAGGCGATGGAACAACGGAATCTCCATATGCTTGGGCATGGAATGCACAAACTAAGAAAGAATTAGGTTTTGCTTATCATATGCATTATGGTACATCTGGTGCAACAAATGACACAGAATACCAAGCATGGTAACAGCAAACAACAAGTTAGAATGGTTCCAACAAGCAGAACTTATCGAAGCATACTGGTTAGAAAATGACATCGAAACACTCGGTGGCGATCCAGAAACTGCAATCGACAATGTGACTGGTGTTACCATTAAGAATGCTTATGAAGTAGCAGCTACAAGAGCATTAGAAAATGCTAAGGCTGGTAAATTCCAAGCAATCTACTGCTCAGGTTCAGACTTATATATCGCTGAAATGACTTTAACAAGCAAAGGTGCTATTGATACATTAGTGATTGACACACTTCAAGGTACTAAAGATGCTACAACTGGTTCTTTCACATGGAAGACACAAACTAAGCAACAATTAGGCGATGACTACGGTATGAAAGGCGCAAATGGTTATGTATTCAGAGACGGTGCATGGGTATCTGAAGGAACAACTTCTTTAGAGTGGTATGAACAAGTCGCTCTAATTACTAATTACGTCAAAGCTAATGGCTGGTCAAGCTCACTCCAACCAGTTGCACAACGTGGTGGATCTCTTGATGGTACAACATTAATTGATGAACTAGCAGGCGCAACAATTCGTACTGGTGGCTATTACACAGTACTTGCAAAACTATTTGAATTAGCAGGCAACTCAGTTAAATAACACTCACTAAAGCATCCATCACATGGGTGCTTTATTTCTTAATGTATTCAGCATGAAATCTCTTTCTATTTCTTCATTGTTGTGATACAATCTTTTTCGAAGGGGAGTAGTTTCCCATAAATCAATCGTCAAGACGGCGATGCCCGGTTGATTTTCAAGCACAGCTTGTAACAAGACCTTCAAGACTTTTTGTCTTTTAGGTCTTTTTTATATAGAAAGGATAGATAGCATGAACTATGTTTTCAATGTTTTACTATTAGTTATTGGTTTTGTAGCACTTGTTAAAGGTGCAGATTTTTTTGTTTCTTCTTCAAGTTCAATCGCTAGGAAGTTTAGAGTTTCTCCACTTGTTATTGGTCTTACGTTAGTTGCATTTGGTACATCATTACCAGAACTAGCTGTTAGTTTTGCTGCTTCACTCACTGTAGATCCTGGACAAACAGCTGATATAGCAATGGGTAATGTCATTGGATCAAATATTGTCAATATCACATTGATTCTAGGATTAACTGCTCTAGCGAGACCCATTAAAGTCTCAGAAACTATGCATAAAAAAGAATTTCCTTATGTAATCTTTTCATCAATTCTTATTCTTATACTATCTGTTGCTTTTCAATCTGATTTAATGATCGTTTGGTGGGAAGGATTAATTCTTCTTGTCATGTTTATCCTCTATGTGTGGATGATGATTAAAACACAAAAACGAAGTGATTCAATTCAAGAGATTCAAACCATATCTGCAAATAAATCGATCCTACTTTTAGTCATAGGGATTGCTATGGTTTCATTAGGGGGTTATATGGTTACGTCAGGAGCAAAAGGGTTAGCAGTTGATATTCTAGTGAACCTACTTTCAATGACTGAAACTAAAGCTGTGACATTGGTTGGTTTATCTATCATAGCTGTTGGGACATCATTACCTGAATTAGTGACATCGGTGGTTGCTGCTAAAAAGAACGAAAACGAGATTGCTTTTGGTAATTTAATCGGATCAAATATCTTTAACGTTCTATTCATCCTTGGTCTTTCCAGTCTGGTTACACCTTTAGGAATCAATTCTGATGTGATTATTGATACGTATTTAATGCTAGGTATCACAGTCTGTGCTGTCATCTTCTCAATCACCAAAGGGATTGTTTCAAAACGAGAAGGTTTATTATTAGTGTTCATCTACATTATCTATGTTATCTATATCATATTAAGAGCTTTTGCTATACTATAAAAAAAGGATCTCAGTCGAGATCCTATTCAACATCTTCAGTTAATTCGGGTTCTAAGTTGACAATATGTATGTTAACTTCTAGAACCTTTTTTGTATCTGCACTGGTTACAACAACTTTTAAGTTTTTAAAGATGAAAGATTCACCAATTTGAGGAATCTTACCTAAAACTTCTAAGACCCAACCATTAACAGTTGAAAAGTCCATCTCATCTTCTATATCTAAAACTTCGAAAAGTTCTTCTAAATCAGCAGTTCCTTTAACTTTATAGGTATATTCATCAACCTGTGTGATCTGTTCAATAATTTCATCATGTTCATCCCAGATTTCACCAACGATTTCTTCTAAAATATCTTCCATCGTGACAAGTCCTAATGTACCACCAAACTCATCTTTAACAATCGCCATATGTGCTTTATTTTCTTGTAGTAAATCAAGTAAATTTGATACTTTCATATATTCAGTAACAAAGACAGGTGGCTTTATAATGCTATCAAGTGGCTTTTTATCTAAAACAACCTTGTTATAGAAGTCTTTATGATTAATAATCCCAATGATGTTATCAATGGACTCTTCAAAGACTGGTATACGTGAGTATCCACTGTGTTTGAACTTCTTGATGATCTCTTTGATATCTTCATCTTTTTCTATGGATATGATATTCACACGTGGTGTAAAAATCTCTTCAATACGTAAATCATCAAAGTCAATAACGTTTCGAATTAATTCACCTTCATTTTCGTTAATGCCACCTTCATTTTCAACTTCAGTGACATAGGTCAATAATTCTTCTTCGGTGATCGAAGGACCTTCAGTTTCCTTAAATCCTCTATTAATTAACTTTTGGATACCTGTAAATATAATGGCAAATGGATACAAGATCCAAATGAAAAATTGAAGGATAGGTGTGATGGCCATGGCGAACTTTTCAGGTATTTTCTTAGCGATACTCTTTGGTGCAATCTCACCAAATATGAGCACTAAAACTGTCATCACAGCTGTTGAGAGCGTGACACCTAAGTCTCCCCAATATTTAACAAAAATAACAGTAGCTAACGATGCAGATAGGATATTAACAATGTTATTACCTACTAAAATCGTGGTTAAAATCCTGTCGAAATCCTCGGCAAGTCTTAAGGTGTGTTCAGCACGTTTATTCTTATTTTGTATCATATTTTTTAGTTTAATTTGATTTAACGATGAAAATGCGATTTCGGTAGCTGAAAAAAATGCTGATAACATGATTAAACACGCGATGATGATAATCTGTATAATTACTTCTTCTGTCATTTATGATCTTCCTTTTCGTCTTCCTCAAGATGTTCTTCATCTATTTTGGTCACACGAACTTTTGTAATAATTTTGTTTTCGATTTCAATAATTTCGAACATGAATCCATGATATGGTATCTGTACGACTTCATTTTCTTCTGGGAATCTACCCAACTGTCCAAGAATAAAGCCAGATAATGTATCATAATCTTCTACTGGTAAGTGAGCTTCTAAGCGATCTTCAACATCATTGATGCTCATCAGTCCATCAATTTCAAAGACATTGTCTTCGATTTCATTAATGGATTCTTCATCTTCATCATACTCGTCTGAAATATTACCGACGATTTCTTCAATGAGGTCTTCAATAGTAACAATACCAGCTGTTCCACCGTATTCATCTAAGATGATGGCGATATGATTTTTTGTTTTCTGCATTTCTCTGAATAATTCAGCAGTTTTCTTAGATTCTGGTACAAAATAAGGTGGACGAATCAATGATCTTAAACTAAATTTTTCTTCTGGTTTATCTAAATATTTGAGTAAGTCTTTAACGTGAATGGTCCCAATGATATGGTCAATGCCACCTTCATAAACAGGATATCTCGTGTATTGTTCTGTTTGAACAAATTCAATGAGTTGACTTTTGTTTGATTTAACGTTAAGTGCTGATATTTCAGTTCGATGTGTCATAATCTCATCAACCGTCGTATCTGAGAAGTCGAAAATGTTTTGAATCATTTCACTTTCTTCTTCATCAATAGCACCCTGCTGTGAACTTTCTTCAACAATGGTTCTAATTTCTTCTTCGGTTACCGTACGATCGCCTTCATGAGCTTTGAGTCCAAAAATTCTACCAATGACAACAGATAACATATTCATGATCCAAATCAGTGGCGCAAAGACTGTTATGAAGCCGACAGCAACATAAACTAAGCGATATGCGAATGTATCAGGATATTTATGTGCTAAGCGTCTTGGAATTAAAACCCCAAACACCATATGAAAAATGAGAAGTAAAATGGCAATTACAATCATAACAAGTGCTTCAACAAACCATAGATTAGAATTAAACCATCCTAAAACATCTTGACTAAATGCATTAAGTGCAATCGCACCATTGATAATAGGCGATAGAACCGTCACGATTTGTAAGGCTGTTTGATAACTCTTGGGTTGATCTAAAAAGCGTTTAACACGTATAGCTCTCTTATGTCCATTTTCTGCATCTTCTTCAACCTTGGCATCACTGATACTAATAAATGACGCTTCACTTGCTACAGCAATCGCTGATAAAAAGATGAGTAACAACATGATTAAAAGTGATGTTAGCATATGCTCACCTCACGATAACAAAAAAAGACACCGAAAAAAGCGCGCTGCTTCATGTCTTTGAGTTTACTCGATATGGGATCGTCGATCCTACTACTGCTTTCTTCCATTCCTTATGTATTCCTCCATCTGGATGTACTATGATTATCATACATGATATTCATCAAAAAGTCAATATAACCAGTATCCGAGCCGATTTTTTATATAAGTTTACGTTGAAAAAACATAAAATCATGTTACAATATGAAGGTATATCACGACGTGAAAATCACGACACATCACAACTCACAACAAGAAGGATAGGTTATTTTATGCAAACAGCTTTACACATTGGCATGCTCATCATCGGTTTTATTTTATTAATAAAGGGTGCTGACTTTTTTATCATCTCATCATCATCCATAGCTAAAAAATTTCATGTATCGCCACTCATTATCGGTCTAACACTCGTTGCGTTTGGTACATCTCTACCTGAACTTGCGGTTAGTTTTACAGCATCCATCTCTGCAAAAATGCAAGGAACAACAGCTGATATTGCCATGGGTAATGTCATTGGATCTAATGTGGCTAATATCACACTCATTTTAGGTGCCTCAGCACTTATGATGCCTGTTTTAGTAAAAAAATCGATGAACAAAAAAGAACTTCCATTTGTGTTAGGTATCAGTGTACTCATCGCGATCTTAGCTAATTTCTTCTCATCGGATCAAATCGTATGGTGGGAAGCGTTAATCTTACTTGCTTTCTTCACTTTTTACATGTATTTGATGATTCACACACATAAAAATGGTGAAGAAAACTTAGAAGTCCATATCGTTGATATGAAAAAGGCTTTAATTCTACTCTTTGTAGGTATTGCTGGTGTATCATTTGGTGGTATGCTCGTGACTGAAGGTGCAGAATATATCGCGATTGAATTATTAGTTTCAGCATTTAGCATGGGCGTTTCTAAAGCGACCACACTTGTTGGATTATCTGTTGTTGCGTTAGGTACATCACTTCCTGAACTTGTAACATCCGTGATGGCTGCAAGAAAAGGTGAAAACGAGATTGCGTTAGGTAATGTCTTGGGATCCAATGTATTCAACACGTTATTTATCGTGGGTCTATCTGGATTAGTTGTCCCACTTGGAATTAACCAAGATGTCAAACTTGACTCCATCATCTTAATTGGTATCACCTTGATCGTTGTCATCTTCGCTATAACAAAACAAAAGATTACACGTATGGAAGGCGGCATCCTAGTCTTCATTTATGTTGCATATATCACCTACATTATCTTAAGAGCTTTAGGTATCGTATAAAAAAATAGCCCAAAGGGCTATTTGAAGTATGATACACATAACGGATATAAATCATCACTGTGAATCACGTATTCATAGTGATTTTTTTTATCTAAAATAACAAGTTCACTTTCCTTAATGTGATGAGCGATTGCTTTCGTATGTTTATATGTCATATCATCATATTCACCTGCGACAACCATAACAGGTATCGAGATCTGATGTAGCTGTTTCCAGGTGATGTGAGGTTCTTCAATCATCATCTTTAACAAAGGATCATGTGAAATTTTATAGGCTTCTTCCATCTCAATCTGATAGATCTTTTTAACGCCTTTAGGATGTGCATTAGCACCTAAAACCATCATTTTTGCACATGTGTCAGGATATTTCAGGGCAATCATTAAACCAATAATACCACCATCACTGAATCCTAAAAAATAAGGTTTATCAAGTTTGAGTTCATCAATCAATTGATTGATGTCCTCTGCCATCACTTCATAATGATAGCTATCTGTTCTTTCAGATTGTCCATGATTTCTACTATCAACTAAGATGACCTGATAGTGATCTTTAAGCCGGTTAGCAAGCACATCAAAAATGGTATGATCTTCACCATTCCCATGACATAAAACAACAGGTTTTCCTTGACCTATGACTTCATAATAAATCGATACACCATTCACAATTTTTTTCATTTTATTACCTAGAGAAAAGGTCCTTAAAAAGGACCTAGTTTGCCAATGTGCATAAGCCATGTTCTGTATCCCTTTCGGGTGTGACCATTTATCTCTACATTGTAGCAAAAGCTCGCTTCAATTCGCTTGCTTTCGTGCCCCTACCAAATTTGGGTTGCTAGCTTGAGGGGTTTACCGCGTTTCATCCTTTCGTTTCCAAAAGGCTCGTCTCTGTGGCACATTACGTCTAGAGCATAGTTACCCTTAGCTCATCAAACGCCGTTACGCTAAAAGCGTACCCTAGGTTATGTCTTCCCTAGGCACAAACACTACATTCATCTCAGAATGTGCTAGCATGGACTTTCCTAACCACGAAATAACGTGGCTCGATCACCTTCCACTGACATAGTGTATTATATCATATTATCAAACACTTCTTAATAACTTTCTCTAAAAAATAAAAAAGGCCGAAGCCTTTAATTATTTAACTGTTAAAGCATCTTTTCTTGAGAGGTCAATACGTCCTTTTTCATCAATGCCAATACATTTAACAACGATTTGGTCACCGACTGAGACAACACTTTCAACTTTTTCAACGCGTTCTTTAGCTAATCTTGAAATATGTACTAAACCTTCAGCACCTGGCCATAATTCAACAAAGCATCCGAATTTTTCAACGCGAGTTACTTTACCTTCATAGATTTCACCAACTTTAGCTTCTTTAACAAGCGCTAAAATCTTTTCAGCTGCTGATTCAATCCATTTGGTTTCAGAGTGCATCAAGAAGACACGTCCATCTTGTTCAATATCAATCTTAACTTGATTGTTATCTTCAATGATTTGGCTAATGATCTTACCACCAGCACCAATCACGTCTCTGATCTTATCAGGATTGATTCTGATCATCATAACTTTTGGAGCATATTTCGATAATTCAGGACGAACTGTAGGTATAGTTTCTAACATGTGTTCTAAGATGTGAAGACGACCAATACGAGCTTGTTCTAATGCTTCTCTTAAGATGTCTTCGGTAATACCAGAAATCTTAATATCCATTTGTAAGGCTGTGATACCATCTTTTGTACCAGCAACTTTAAAGTCCATATCGCCTTCATGATCTTCCATACCCTGGATGTCAGATAAGACAGTATAGTATTCGCCTTCTTTGATTAATCCCATCGCAATACCAGCCACAGGAGCCTTAATAGGAACACCAGCTGCCATCAGTGCCATCGTACCAGCACAAATGGTTGCTTGTGATGAAGAACCGTTTGATTCTAAAATTTCAGATACCACACGAATCGTGTATGGGAATTCTTCTTCGTTAGGTAATACTTGGAGTAATGCTCTTTCACCAAGGGCACCATGTCCAATTTCACGACGTCCTGGAGAACCATAGCGTCCTGTTTCACCAACTGAGAAAGGTGGGAAATTGTAATGTAACATGAAGCGTTTAGAATCTTCTAATCCTAAACCATCAATGATTTGGTTTTCACCAAGTGCACCTAGTGTGACAACACCTAATGCTTGTGTTTGACCACGTGTGAAAAGTGATGAACCATGTGTACGAGGTAAGATATCAACACGTGATGATAATGGTCTGATTTCATCAACTTTACGTCCATCAGGGCGAACCTTATCTTGTGTGATCAAACGTCTTAATTCTTGAGTAACGATACCTTCAACGATGCGCTTAACTTGATCTAAATATTCTTTTTGTGCTTTTTCATCAAAGAATTTAATACCTTCAATTTCTTTGATAAATGAGGTCTTTTCAAAGTGTGCGATAGTTTCTTCTGTTAAATCATCAATCGCTTGATATCTTTCAAGTTTATCAAAAATTGAAACTGCTTTAACCATACGTTCTTTAACAAATGCATCAACACTATCCTTTAATTCGGGATCAATCGCTTTGACTTCATAATCCATCTTTTCAACTGGATTATCATCTTGAATTGATTGGATGAATTGAACTAATGCTTTAATTTCAGCATGAGCGAACATAATTGCCTTCAGCATATCTTCTTCAGATACTTGTTTTGCACCAGCTTCAACCATGTTAATAGCATCTTTTGTACCAGCAACGGTTAATTCAATGTCAGATGCTGCTTGCTGTTCGACAGTTGGATTAACGATGAGTTCACCATTGATACGACCAACTTGAACACCTGCAACGGGTCCATTAAATGGGATATTAGAAATACCTAATACAATCGATGAACCAATGAGTGATGCGATTTCTGTTGTGCAATCTGGATCACTTGATAAAACGGTGTTAACGATCTGAACTTCATTTTTAAACCCATCAGGGAATAAAGGACGAATAGGACGATCAATTAGACGTGATGTTAATGTTTCGTGTTCAGAAGGACGACCTTCTCTTCTTAAAAATCCACCTGGGATTTTTCCTGCTGCATAAAGCTTCTCTTGATATAAAACCATAAGAGGGAAGAAATCTTGTGTAGAAGCTTCATTTTTTGCTGTTACAACGCTTAATACTGTAGAGTCACCGTAGGTGATTAAAGCTGAACCAGCGGCTTGCTTGGCAACTTCACCAATTTCAACGGTAAGGGCTCTACCACCTAACGTTGTTGTGTAAATCTTTTTGTTCATGATATAAAATCTCCTTCATTTTATATGTCTATTTTTTCTTTTCATAGCCTTAATAATGATACCACAAAAACGTATGAAAGTATAGGAAATAAAAAAAAAGTTGCTTTCGCAACCTTTTTATCGACGGATACCTAACTTAGTGATGAGTTCTTGGTAACGACTAACGTCTTTATTACGCAAATAATTGAGTAAACGACGTCTTTGACCAATCATCAAGTAAAGACCACGACGTGAATGGAAATCATGTGAGTGAACTTGAAGGTGGCCATTTAACTGATTGATTTGTTCAGTTAAGACAGCGATTTGGACTTCAGGAGAACCTGTGTCGCCTTCTTTGGTTGCATAAGCCTTGATGATTTCATTCTTCTTTTCTTTCGAAAGTGCCATTGTACTAATTCCTTTCTCGTATAACTAAAGATGAGGTTGGCGTTCCAGTCATCCTTGTTACCGCCTTTATTATTTTAGCATTTATTTTATAAAATGCAAGATAAACCCTTAAATTTTTACAAATTGATCCACATTCACAACAAACACAGTAGCTCCCCCAACTTCAACCTCAATCGGAAGTGCAGAGAATGAACCAAATTCATTCACGATGGTGTTAGGAACAAGTTTTGTACGTTTCTTACTGTGTGCTTCAATGATGTCTAATGCTTGAGGTACTTTCTCATCGTTGACACCAATCATGAAGGTGACATTACCAGCTCTTAAAAAACCACCTGTAGTAGAGAGTCGTGTTGAGAAAAAATGATCCTTAACTAATGCTTTTTGAACCTTGTTTGCATCATCATTTGATACGATTGCAATAATCAATTTCATACATTCATCTCCTCTTCACTTTCATTATAACATATCTTCATTTAGATGATTAGTTTTCTAACTGCAGTTTCATCTTTTTGCAGTTGTTCAATCAGTTCTTTTTTATTTCTAAATTTGAGTTCTTGACGTAAGTAATGCATGAACGTGATATCGATGGTTTTACCATAGATATTTTGGTGGAAATCTAAGATATAGATCTCTAAACGTTTCTCAAAACTGTAGTTAAGTGTGGGGTTATTTCCAATATTAGCCATGCCATGATAAGTTTTATCATCAATTTTAACTTTGACATAATAAACACCACTTTTTGGCAAATAATAGTTATCATAATCGATATTTGCAGTTGGATAACCTAATTTATGACCAATCTTATTACCATGAACCACAACACCCTTGATATCGTAGTGTCTGTTCAGTAATTTTCTGGCTGAACTTAGATCTCCCATGGATAGAAAATCTTTAATGTAGGTTGTTGAAACACGTGTGTGATTGTAAACTAAATCTTCAACGACATCAACAAAAAAATATTTCTTTAAATCAGCAATCGTTCCTTCACCACGATATGCAAATCTCGCATCACGACCAATCACGATGCTTTGAACATGAAGTGATCTTAAAAAGGTGATGAATTCATCCACATTTAAACTAGAAAATGCTTGATTAAACTCAACAATAAACGCATAATCTAGGGGATAACGACTGAAAAGATCAATTTTGTCACCTTTTTGAGTCAGTGTACGAAACGGTTGTTTACGTAGTACAGACGATGGATGTGGATCAAATGTCATGACAGCATGTTTGGTATCCCTGTAGGATAAAACACGTTCGATTAACTGTTGATGGCCTAAATGAAGACCATCAAAATTACCAATAGTCATCGTTATAGCTTCTTTATTTTGTATTAAGTGATAGGGTGCGGAAATAATCTTCATATAAACCTCTAAAAGATGATGACAGGTCGATAATGGTACATATCGTTTACCGTGTAATATGCAATCATGTTGCCATCTTGATTTTTAACAATAAAAGGCTGATCGGTCTCGATTTGTCTTTCATCCAAATAGACACCATTTTTAACTAATTTAATCATGTAATCATTTAAAACAATGGATGGTGTATCTTTAAAATACGTTTCTAAAGTGACAACATCATCTAATGTGACATGTTCCATTGTTTTTGCTTTTGCAATATCATAAGATCCAACTTGAAGACGTCTGAGACGAGATAGTGCTCCTAAGGTTCCTAATCTTTCTGCTAAGTCAACTGCTAAACTTCTGATATATGTCCCTTTTGAAACATGTGCATAAAAGTCCATATGTAACTGACCATCATAAGATAATAGATCGAATTGATGAATATCAACGTGTCGTTTTTCACGATCAATTTCATCCCCACGACGTGCGAGATCGTAAAGTTTTTGTCCATTGACTTTGAGTGCGGAATACATCGGGGGTAACTGTTCATATAATCCTAAAAAACTTTTCATTGCGTTTTTAATCTGCATGTCACTCAAGGTAGGATGATCTTTTTTTATAACTTTACCTGTCGTATCATACGTATCATAATGACTGCCAAATACCAGTGTGCCTTCATATGCCTTATCCAAATCTGAAAACAGATAAGCAAGCTTCGTAGCCTTACCTAAACAGAGAATTAAAAGGCCACTTGCAAAGGGATCAAGCGTGCCGGTATGACCAACTTTATCAAGTTTAAATTGACGTCTTATTTTTGCGACTACATCGTGTGATGTCAAGCCAACCGGCTTGTCGATGAAAAGAAATCCATCCATCAAATCACCCCAATCTATTATACCGTATCAGGCTTAAAAAGGGAAGAAAAAAAGCACTTGCGTGCTTTTACTTAAATTGGTTCATCCAAGCTTGAACTCTTTCCTTTGGTTGGTAACCAGATTGGCGGTCAACTTCTTCACCGTCTTTATAAAGAACAACCGTTGGAACGCTGCGAATACCTGCTTCAATCGCTTGATTTCTAAATAAATCGATATCGACACGATAGAATTTCGCATCTGTCATTTCTGTGCTGATTTGTTCTAAGACTGGCTTAAGCATCTTACATGGTCCACACCATGTTGCAAAATACTGTACAACCACTAAACCTTGTTGTCCAATAACATCTTGATAATTTTGTCCTTGATAGTCAATCATTAAATTTTCCTCATTTCTTTATTATTTTCACTTTGTATTATATATGTAAATCTTAAATTTTTCAAGGGGTATGCACTCATTTAAGTGTGATAATTGTTACACCGTTTAATCCTTCACCTTCACCACCATAGCGGTGTGATGTGATATATGGTGAATATTTAATATATTCATAAACTGCTTTTCTTACGGCACCACTACCAAACCCATGAATAATTCTTAAAGTTGACAATCCTGATAACATTGCACGATCAATGGCTTGATCGAGTGCTTCTTTAACTTCTTCATAGCGAAATCCTCTTAAATCAAGTTCTAAGTTAGCTTTTCTAACAGGAATATCTGATGATTCTGCTTTTTTCTTTCGAGCGATTTTTTGAGGAGATTTGATTGGTTTTTCTTTTCTGAGGTCTGATTTCTTAAATGTTAAATCAAAATTACCAAAGATAACTCTGATCTGATCATCTTTAATACCAACAACTTTACCATACTGTTGGTAAGATACGATGAAGACGTCATCACCTACTTCGATATCATCTTTAATACGCAAACTATCATCGTTATCAACTGTTTGATTGATCTGGTATTTGATCTGTGCAATTTCTGGATTTGTTAGATGTTTTTTCGATTGAAGATCTCGTAAGATTTCTTTGACATCCTCTTGAAGTTTCTGCCACTTGAGTTCTTCACGCTCTTTAATCTTTTCAACGATAGCATCTTGTTCTCTTAAAAGCTTTTCTTTTGCTGTCTGGTAATGTGTTTTTTCAGATTTAGCTTCCTCAAGTTCTTTGGCAACACGTTCTTTCTCGTGTTCGAGATAGACCATTTCATCATTAAGTTTTTCCATGATTTTTGCTAAATCGGTTTGTCTTCCTTGATAAATATGTTCAGCATCCAAAACCACTTCTTCTTGCAAGCCTAGACGTCTCGCAATTAAAAATGCATGAGATGAACCTGTTGTTCCCATTTGAAGATAATAGAGTGGTTTTAAGCTTAATTTGTCAAAAGCAACAGATGCTGTAGCCATATAAGGCTTTTCATATGCATATGATTTGAGTTCGGAATAATGGGTAGTCACCATCATACGAATATCATATTGAGTCAGTCTGTTTAAGATAGCCATCGCTAAAGAAACACCTTCGTTAGGATCAGTGCCACTTCCTAGTTCATCGAGTAAGACAAGTGAACGATCGGTTACATCCTTGATCATAGAAATGATTTTTGTGAGGTGTGAGGAGAATGTTGAAAGTGATTGCAAAATGGATTGTTCATCCCCAATATCTGCAAACACTTGATCAAAAATAGCGACATGACTCATCTCAGAAGCGGGTATAAGTACACCAACCTGTGTCATTAAAGTGAGTAAACCGACTGTTTTTAATGCCACCGTTTTACCACCTGTGTTAGGTCCAGTAATAAGTAACGTTTTAATGTTATCATTCAGTTCTACATGAATGGGTACTGCTGTTTTTAAGTCTAATAACGGATGTTTAGCCTGAAAAAGCTGAATAATACCTCGATCATTAATATTTGGTTTTACACCTTGAATATCCTTTGCATAAAGTGCTTTTGCTTGATTATAATCAAGGACTAAAAATAAGTCTAGATTATCTTTAAGTGAGTCTTTTGCTAAATGAACTTCTTCTGACATCAAGAAGATAATGCGTTCAATTTCTTTCGCTTCAGCAATCTTAAGTGATTCCATTTCAGCTGTGATTTGTCTTGTTGCTTCAGGTTCAATATAAACGGTCTGTTTGGATGCTGAAACATCATGAATAATGCCTTTAATCTTGTTTTTGAATGCATCTTTGACAGGTATACAGAACCGGTCGTTTCGCATCACAATCACAAATTCATTTAAATAACTGCTATAATCAACAAGAAGTTTTTGCAGTTTATCTTGAATTTGCTTGTCATATTTTCTTAAGTCATGACGAATTTTTGCAAGTTCTGGAGTTGCATCATCTAAGATTTGACCATCTGGATCCAACTTAGATTCGATGTAATTTCTCAAGCTATCATGATGGTGAAGTTCACTGAGATATGTTCCCATTAACCCGGTTGCAATGCGGTTTTTTTCGGTTTCTTTGCGATAGGCTAATATGTCTCTTTCCATCAATAAGAATAAACGAATATAGAGCAATTCTTGCAGTGTGAACGTCCGATCAAGTGACGCGTAATGAATTAGTTCATGGATGTCATAGTCTTCGATTAAAGGTAAAGTACCTTGGCGTAGAATAAGCGTCAACATGTCATGCGTTTCTTGCAAATGTCGTTCGATTAAGTCGATGTCCGTCATCGGTTCAAGACCTTTGATTTCATCTCTAATCGTGTTCGATTTTGCATATAACGCGATTTTATCTAAGATAAGATGTAGTTCGAGGGGTTTTGTCATAAATCGCATAAGTAACACCTTTTTTTCAATTTTTGTGATATAATATTATAGAATAGGAGAAAATTTGAGTGAAATATTATTCTATAAGTGTCAATGACCAAGAGCTAGAGCAACTGCATAAAGTTTATCAAAATTATGAGGTTGAAGACAAGAACCCTTATCTTCTTTTTCATGCATCTCACCACGATATCGATATCCTTGCTTATAAGACAGGGAAAGTTCTACTTCAGGGGAAAGAGATCACTCATGAACTCATATCTATTAAAAAGCATTTAAACCGTGAGGATTATGCTGCTATCGGATCAGATGAGGTTGGTACAGGTGATGTATTTGGACCTATTGTTGTCTGTTCTGCATTTGTGGACATTCCCGATATCGAATATCTTGAATCACTTAACGTTCGTGATTCAAAGAACATGAATGACAAGATGATTGCGTCGATTGCACCTAAGATTGCAAAACGCATTACACACTCACTTCTTATATTACCACCTAAGAAGTATAACGAGTTATCATCAAAAGGCTATAATCTCAATAAAATAAAGGCCCTTCTTCATAATCAAGCGATTGTCAAGACGACATCAAAGCTTGATTACCAAGTGCCTGTGATCGTCGATCAGTTTTGCACACCTCAATTATACTTTAATTATATCAAAGAAGAAACCTTGATTTATCGTGATATCGATTTTCACACTAAAGCTGAACAAGTTCACTTGAGTGTTGCTGCTGCATCTATCATTGCACGCTATGCATTTTTAGTTAAAATGAATGAATACAGCAATAAGTTAGGCTTACCACTCCTCAAAGGTGCTAGTAAAGAGGTTGATGAACAACTTAAAAAGGTTGTTGATCTCAAAGGTGTACAAGTATTACCCCTTGTTGCAAAAGTGAATTTTAAGAATGTTACAAAGCAGAACTTTTCTTAAGTGATGCAATCATAGATTTGAAATTATCAGGGAGATCAGCTTCAAAGCTCATCTCTTTTTTTGTTGTTGGATGTTGAAACGTCAATTTTTGAGCATGCAAAAATTGACCCTTATCTCCGATAACATCTTTAGGTCCATAAAGAGGATCACCTACTACAGGATGATTAATATAAGCCATATGAACTCTGATTTGGTGCGTTCTTCCAGTCTCAAGGATACATGAAATGAGTGTATACTTACCAAATCGTTCAAGGACTTTAAAATGTGTTTTAGCGTGTTTACCTTGGGAAACAACTGCCATTTTGAGTCTATTTTTAGGGTGACGTGCTATCGGTGCATCTATGGATCCTTCTTCTTCTTTGAAATCACCATAAACTAATGCGATATACTCTCTTTTAATCAAGTGTGCTTGAAGTTCTTCTGATAGAAATTGGTGGCTTTTATCATGTTTAGCAACAACAAGTAACCCTGAAGTATCTTTATCAATCCGATGGACAATCCCTGGTCTAACAACACCATTGATGGATGAAAGTTCATCAATTTGATGTAATAAACCATGAACAAGCGTTGGTTCATGGTAACTTGATGCAGGGTGAACAACAAGCCCTTGTGGTTTATTGATGACTACTAAATCATCATCTTCATAGACGATATCGAGCTTTAGATCTACACCCTCTAGGGCAAGTTCTTGTGTCGGAAGATCATCAGATTCTATCTCATCATTCTTTTTTAGAGCGTAGCCGTTTTTTACTTTTTGACCATTAACGGTACATAATCCCTCTTTAATGATCCGCTGGACATAGCTTCTACTCATATCTGGATATAAAACTTCTTGGAGGACACTATCTAGGCGAAAACCGACATGATCATCATCAACTTTGAATGTTTTCTTCATGAATTTTTTGCTCCTTCTTGCGTTTTTCCTCGAAGATAAAAAGATCAAGTGTAAATAAAACAATGGCTGCACTTAAATACATATCTGCCATATTGTTATAAAAGTTAGATAAACCAACCGCATTTAAAATGCCATCTAAAAAGGGGAAATGCATAAAATCGATAACATAACCAAATATGGAGCGATCAATGGCATTACCAAGTGTACCAGCAATAAATAAAGCTACTGAAATACTGTAAACTTTCTTGTTTTTATAATTTGAACTCGTAAAAAGGTATCCAAAAATACCTAATGCGATGACAGTTGATATCATAAAGATCAATTGTTGACCTTCAAGAAGACCAAAAGACATACCTGTATTTTTATAATAGGAAAGTTCAAATAGATTGGGTATGATCGTGATATTAGGTGCATTTAATGTAATCATGGTACGTGCCAAATATTTAGTTAATTGATCGATTCCTAGTGAAACAATGATGATAATAAGACTAATGAGCATGATATTCTCCTAAAAGATAATTGAAAGAACAATGATACCTATCGTTAACATAACGATCGCAATCATCGAACTCTCAATTAAATATGGTAATTTTGTGTTGATATCTTTAATCTCTTCATGATAATTTTTTAAGATCTTATAGTAAAAAGCATAATACAAATAAGGCCAAGATACAACCATAACAACTAATAAAATCGCTAAAATAAACGTGAGTTTACTTATAATAAACATGTTGACAACGATCAACACGGGTATCGCAAGGATAATAATCGTAATTAAAAGCGCACTTAAAACAGATTTAACAACACTGTTTGTGGTGGTTTTAGAGTCGATCAATTTATTCAGCTTTTTAAAACGATAAATCGTTTGATCAATTAGATTAATTAATTGCTTCATGGAGCGCTTGCACCGCCTCTTCAATCGTTTCAACAGCAATGAGATCAAAGGTATATTTAAGCCCTGAAATATCGCTTAAATGAGCCTTTGGGATGAAAAATAGATCAACATTTTCTTGTTTTGCCGTGTAAATTTTCTGTCTGATTCCACCGATTTTTCCGATGTTTCCAGACATTAAAATCGTTCCTGTACCAGCAATTTTGATATCACCGATGTTTAGTTTTAGTAAACTTGCGTAAATACTAAGGGTTTGCATCATACCCCCACTAGGACCACCTATCACGGTATCTAAGCCAGGAAGTTCAAAATGAGGAATAGCTTCATAGATTTCATAGTTAGGATAGTATCTTAAATATGTCTCATCATCAGTTAATTGATATGATATTGTGAGCGTCTTGGTTTCTCCTTTAACTTGTCTTTCAATCGTTAAGGTTGCTTCTTTAAGTCTGCTTAGTTCTAAAAAGCTCTCTTCAGTATGCATAGAGACATTTTGACCGTTAATACCAGTAATGAGATCACCAATCTCTAAATCGGTTAACCTGCTGGGGCGATAAGATAGCAATAACCCCGTTAAAGCATAATCAACACTAATTTGAGCATCTTGAACCGATGCCAGTTCATATGCTTTAATGACAGATGTTTTTAAACTCGACAGTTTTTGAATTTGTCCAGCCAAATAATCATCACGCCATGAAATATCTCTTTCTATAGCTGATAATTCATCAACCTCTAGCGTATCATTAATATTAGCCAATATACCTTGAAAAGGTGTCATCGGATAATAGTTATAAATGTAAATCGTATGAAACTGAGGTAGCATATCCACACCTTCAATTGAAACACTTTCACTAACTGGAGTTAAATCACCAGGAGCTAAAATTTGTCTTGGTGTAGGTGTAACCAGCAAAAAAAGAACGTATAAATACGGGAAACTCAAAATAATCAGTATTTTCTTATATGTCTTTAGAAATGTTAACATATTCGAGCTCTCCAACTTCAATCTGACGATATGTTACATGGGCTGCATTTAGCATTTTGATCGCTGCTTGATGCTCTTTGGTATGCTGATATTTATTAGATTGATAAACTATCTCTTTAATACCACTTTGTATGATCAGTTTCGTACATTCATTACATGGAAAAAGCGTCACGTAGATTGACGCCCCTTTTAAGTTGTTTGTCGCATTAAGAATCGCATTGGCTTCTGCATGAACGACGTAAGGATACTTGGTTTCAGTATACTCACCTTCATTAGACCATGGAAATAAACGGTCATCACACCCTTGTGGGAGACCATTATATCCAATACCGACAATACGCTTATCCTCGTTAATAATACATGCTCCAACCTGTGTTGATGGATCTTTACTGCGAAGCGCAGAAAGTTTAGCAACACCCATGAAATATTGATCCCAAGATATGTAGTCTTTACGCATTACTTCTTTTCCTCCGGTTTTGCCAAGTTAAGGTTAACATGGCAATAGCCGCCGGGATTCTTTTTTAAATAATCTTGATGATAAAGTTCTGCAGGTTCAAAATCCAAGCTAACTTTAACTTCTGTTTGTACACGTTTTAATTGATCTTTGAAATAAGCCGCCATGTAATCCAAAATGACTTCTTTATCTGAAGGTTCCACATAATAAATACCTGTGCGATATTGTCTACCAATATCATGACCTTGACGATTTCTGGAAAATGGATCAATGATTCTAAAGAAGTGTTCTAGTACTTTTTCTAATGAGATAACTTGCTCATCAAATAAAATTTCCATCGCTTCAGCATGTGTTGCAGCTCCAGAACAAACCTCTTGATATGTCGGATTTTTCTTATTGCCATCAATATAACCTACGGTTGTATCAACAACACCTTTGAGTTGGTTGAAGTATCCTTCAACACCCCAGAAACAACCACCTGCTAAGTAAATCTTTTTCATATGTTTATTCACCTACTTTGATATGTAATTCATCTAACTGACTTTCATCAACATCGCTAGGTGCCTGCATCATCATATCCTTCGCACTTTGTGTTTTAGGGAATGCGACAACATCTTTGATGTTGGTTGTTTGTGTCATGAGCATCACAACACGGTCAAGTCCTAAAGCTAAGCCACCATGTGGAGGTGTACCATATTTTAATGCATCCACAAAGAATCCAAAACGGTGTTGAATGTCTTCTTGTGTCAAACCAAGTGTATCAAACATCAAACGTTGTACCTCTTGGTTGTGAATTCTGATGGAACCACCACCAATTTCATAACCATTTAAGACGATATCGTAGGCTTTAGCCATCGCTTCTTTGGGGTTATTTTTTAATACCATCGGGTCAACTGGTGCTGTAAATGGATGGTGTTTTGCATAAAAACGTTGATCTTCTTCACTGTATTCTAAAAGTGGCCAATCAACAATCCATACAAATTTATAAACATCACTTGGAATAAGTTTTAACTCTTCAGCACATGCAATACGCAAAGCACCAAGTGCTGATGAAACCTTTTCAAACTCACCTGCAACTAAGAATAGAATTGAACCTTCTTTAAGTTCGAGTGATTGAAGAACTTCTTCTGATAAAAATTTAACAATCGATCCTGAATACTGACCATTTTGCATGCGAACATAGGCAAGCATATCTCCATGGTTCTTTTTAACAAGATCTGTATAACTATCAATCTTTTTACGTGTTATGCTTTCAGCATTTTCAACGTATAAGCCACGAACATGTTCTCTACCTGCAAATAGAGGAATCTCTGATGATTTGAGATAGGGTAGGTAGTCTTTAATATGAAGTTCATAGCGCATATCAGGTTTATCTGAACCATAGGTTTCCATGGCTTCCTGATAGCTCATCTTTAAAAAAGGTACTTGAATGTCAACATTTAACACCTGTTTAAATGTTCTTACCATTATCTTTTCAATGACCTGTTGAATATCATCCATATCAACAAATGATGCTTCAATATCGATTTGTGTGAACTCAGGTTGACGGTCAGCTCTTAAGTCTTCATCTCTAAAACAGCGTGCGACTTGGAAATATTTCTCTAATCCAGCAACCATAAAGAGTTGTTTATAGATTTGTGGAGATTGTGGTAATGCGTAAAAATGACCTGCATAAAGACGAGAAGGTACTAAATAGTCTCTTGCTCCTTCAGGTGTTGATTTACCTAAAATAGGTGTTTCTAACTCTAAAAACCCTTCTTCAACAAGGACAGAACGGATCGCTTGTGTAATTTGGTGACGCTTGATCAAAAAGTTTTGCATCACAGGACGACGTAAGTCTAAATAACGATACTTTAAGCGTGTATCTTCTAGTGCATCGGTGTTGTCACTGATGATAATGGGAGGTGTTTCTGCTGTATTTAGAATCTTTAATTCCTTCACATCAACTTCAATTTCACCGGTATTAAGATTTAAGTTTTTGCTTTCTCTTTCAATAACAATACCCTTAACTTCAATGACAAATTCATTTTTGATTTTTAAACCAAGTTCATAAAATGAATTTTCAGGTTTAACAACAAGTTGTGTGATCCCTTCTCTATCTCTTAAATCGATAAAAATGAGTCCACCCAAGTTTCTAACCTTTGATGCCCAACCTTTTAAATACACATGTTCGCCAACATGTTTAATCGTGAGTGCATTATTATGATGCGTATATGCTTTCATGTTATTTACCTACTTTTTCTTTAAGATATTTCGTAATACGTCCCATGGGGACTTCTTCTTGTACTTCAGTTGCTGTATTTTTAATACCCACAACACCTTTAGAAAACTCTTCTTCTCCGACAATGATTAAATATTTAGCTCCTAAACGCAAAGCATGTTTTAACTGTCCTTTAAACGCTTTTTGCGTGTAATTCATATCAGCAATCAATCCAGCTTGTCTTAAATCATATAAAATCTTTGAGCCTGTTATCTTAAGCGCGTCACTAAAGACAATGACATACGCATCCAGAACATCTTCTTTTTCGAGCTCAATATTTTCAGCATCTAGTGCTAAAAGTAAACGTTCCATACCACATGCAAAACCAATACCACCAAGGTCTGGTCCACCGAGTTCAGAAACAAGTTTTTGATAGCGTCCTCCGCCACCTAAAACATTTTGTGCACCAAAGCCTTCAATATCAGCTTCGATTTCAAAAACGGTATGACTGTAATAATCTAAACCTCTAACCAATTTAGGAGCAATCTCATAACTGATCTTGCTGGCATTTAAATGCTCTATGACCTGATGGAAATAAGCTTTGGATTCATCATTTAAATAATCTTGTGGTGTAGGTGCGTGCATCACTGCAGGATGCTTTTGATCGACTTTGCAGTCTAAAATGCGAAGTGGATTTTTTTCTAATCTTGCTTTACAATCATCACATAATGTTTCTTTATGTGGTAAGAAATGGTTCGTTAAAGCTTCTTGATAGTTTCTTCTTGATGCATCATCGCCTAATGAATTAATGCGTACTGAAACACCTTTTAAACCTAAACGTTTGATGAAATCATAGGCTAACATAATCATTTCAGCATCTAATGCTGGATCAACAGCACCTATCGCTTCAACACCAAATTGGTAAAACTGACGATATCTTCCCTTTTGAGGTCTTTCATATCTAAAGTTAGGACCAATGTAAAAGACTTTTTCAAGTTCTTGAGATGCATATAACTTATTTTCGACATAACTGCGAATGATGCCCGCTGTGCCTTCTGGTCTTAAAGTCAGTTTGCGATCACTACGATCATCAAAATCATAAGTTTCCTTTGTTACCATATCAGATAATTCAGTCTGACGGTGGAACACTTCACTATATTCCATAATCGGTGTACGCATTTCTTTGATATTATAAAGTTTTAAAATGTCGTGAATTTTTTCTTCGAGTGCATGCCACCGGTATGACTCATTGGGTAGAACATCATATGTTCCCTTGACTTTGTTGATTTGCATAATAATTCTCCTTTGTTAATTCGTATACATAAAGATCATCTTTGATCATATTTTGATTTTTTTGAAATGTGAGTATATCAACACCAACTTTTGTAAAATGGTTTTTCTCGATAACTCTTTGACTTGCTAGGTTGCTCTTTAGGTGTTTGATGTGTATCACATCATAACCCAAGTGATCAAATCCAACAGCAATCACATGTGATAATGCCTTTGTCATGACACCTTGATTCCAGTAATCCTTGTGGATGACATAACCAATCTCAGCACCATTTTCATCTGGCTTCTTCGAATGAAAATCTATCGTACCAATCATTTTTTGTTTCTTGAGATCGATGATAGCATATCCCCTAGGAAGTCCTTTTTTAACCCTTGGATAGAAGATACTCTTAATGGCCTGCTTCGCTTCATGAGGCTTTTTAAATGGCCCCCATGTTAAAAATTTTGTGACGTCTTCATCTTTACCATAGTCAAACATATCACGATAATCTTTTACAGTGATTGTTCTTAACAGATAGTCATCAAAGATGATTGTTGGCATATGCTTATAGCTTTTTCTCATACGGCTCCATAAAATAAAAACGTCCTTTAAAAAATCTCTAAGGACGTAAAATTACGCGGTACCACCTTAGTTCTAGAAAAATCTAGCCCTCATTAATATCTTGTTTTGTCTCCAAAGGTGTCACAGATCCTTATCGGATTTCCTTTTTCATAGACGATGTACTTTCAGTAACATGATATCGTAAAATATGCAATTTGTCAATTAAAATTCAATCAGGATGGTAACAGGTCCATCATTGATGGATGAGACCTTCATATCAGCACCAAAGACACCTTTTTTAACAACATGATCTTTTGATAAAACATCACAAAATGCTTCGTATAAAGGATTAGCATGTTCGGGTCTTGCTGCTGTGATAAATGATGGTCGATTATTTCCTTTCGTATCTCCATAGAGTGTGAACTGTGAAATAACTAATACAGATCCGTCAACTTGAGATAACGATAAATTCATTTTACCTGCTTCATCTTCAAAAACACGGAGTGCATGAATCTTTTGTGCCATTTTTTGGACATGATCCATCGTATCATCAACGTGAATACCTAAATACACTAAAAACCCTTTTTTAATGTCATTAATATGATTGCCATCAATCATAACAGATGCTTCTTTTACACGTTGAACGACAGCTCTCATTTGAAATCCCTCTCGACACTATAAACTTCACTGACTTTTCTTAAATTGACCATCAGGTTTTGAAGTTGTGCACTGTTGTTGATCGATACTTTAATTTTGATGATCATCTCAAGTGTTGATGTCGTAATCGCACTGACTTCAGCAATCGCAATTTGTGAAGCGTTCACAGATGTGACGACTTCTGTTAATAACGTTGGTTTATTACTACCAACGAGTTTAATCCACGTTGGATATTTTCTTGTAATATTATCAGCCCAATATGCTGCGATCAATCTGTTATCTTCAAACTGTTTACAGTTAGGACAGAAGGTTGCGTGAATCACAATACCTGATTGTTTGGAGACGTAGCCAATGATGGGGTCTCCTGGAATAGGTAGGCAACAATTGGCCAATTTTAACTGTGGTGAAGAAAGTCCTTCAATAACAACACCCGTTTCACTGTGTGTGGTCAATTGTCGTGATGCTTTTTCCATTTGACGCTGCAATAACACTTGAGGATCTGTTTCAAGACCTAAGAGTTTATTGACAACGGTTTTAGGTGATAGATTTCCTTTACCAATTTCTAAATACATATCGGAAACTGATGTAATCATGTTTTTCTCGAAATGCTTTTTAACAAAAGCGTCATCGACACCTTCAGTAACCTTATGAGCAACAAATTCACGATCAAGTGCATCTTTACCCATTTGCATGATCGAATCTTTATTAAGTTTATTTAAAAAGCTCTTAATCTTATGTTTAGCGTGAGCTGACTTAGCAATCTTTAACCAGTCTTCACTTGGTCCTTGAGAGTTCTTGTTAATTTTAACACTGACAATATCGCCTGTATTGAGTTCATAATCAAGTGTGACAATACGATTGTTAACGATAGCTCCAACCATTTTATTACCGACATCGGTATGAATACGATACGCAAAGTCAATCGGTGTTGCACCTTTAGGAAGTTCGATGACTTCACCTTTAGGTGTAAACACATAAACATTGGCATCTAAAATATCACCTTTAACGGTACCAACAAATTCTTCAGCACCACCCGATGTTTCATCGGTATCTTCACTCATCTTTAAGAGTTCACCATACCATTTAAGTTTTTGAGCAATTTCAAATTGTTCTCTTTCTTTTGAGTATGTCTTATTTTCTTTATATGCCCAGTGAGCTGCAATCCCGTATTCAGCAATCTGATCCATTTCAGGTGTTCTAATCTGCACTTCAAAAAGCGTTCCATCATCAGATAAAACCGTTGTATGAAGCGATTGGTACATATTGGGCTTCGGTACAGCAATATAATCTTTGAAACGTCTTGGAATCGGCGTGAAATTAGCGTGAATAATACCTAGTGCTTGATAGCAGGTTTCAATCTTATCAACGATGATTCTAACCGCTAGTAAATCATAAATATCTTCGAATTGTTTATTATCTTTTACCATCTTTTTATAGATTGAAAAGATATTTTTAATGCGACCTTTAATTTCAAAATCATGAAGTTCAGATTGATTAAATAAGATCTTGATATTCGATATGACTTGATCAATTGAAGCTTCACGTTCTGCTTTTTTAGCTTGAATCATATTGGATACACGATAGTACATCGGTGGATCTGTATATCTTAAAGAGCGGTCTTCGAGTTCCGCTTTGATTCTAAAGATACCAAGTCTATGAGCTAATGGTGCATAAATTTCTAAGGTTTCAGTTGCAATTTTATACTGCTTTTCAGGTGTCATTGAATCAAGAGTTCTGATGTTATGCAGTCTATCTGCTATCTTGATTAAAATAACACGTATATCTTTTGCCATGGCAAGCAGCATCTTTTGATGATTATCTGCCTGTGAGACTTTCTCATTAAATGAAAGTTTACTGATCTTGGTGACACCATCAACAAGTTGAGCGATATCTGAACCAAACTGTGATTCAACTTCCTTTAAGGAGAGCGATGTATCTTCAACTGTATCGTGCAAAAGTGATGCTACAAGTGTTGCAGGTCCACCATGAAGATCGGCAATGATTTTTGCAACGGCTACAGGATGGGTAATATAGGGTTCTCCACTCTTTCTAAGTTGACCTTCATGTTTTTCCTTCGCTAAAAAATAAGCCTTTTCAATGAGCTTGATGTCAGCTTCTCTTTTAATGTATGACGAAAACGATTCAATTAACGATTGAAGTAAAGAATCCGTGTTAAAACCACCCTTATTAATAGGTTATTAAGGTGAGTATATCATATCCGCCTAGTTTTTCTCTACCATTTAAGTCTGCTAATTCGATTAAAAAGGCTAAACCGACTACTTCAGCACCTAATTTTTCAACTAGTTTGATGGTTGCATCCATCGTTCCACCAGTTGCTAATAAGTCATCAACGATTAAAACTCTGTCACCGGGTTTAACCGCATCAGCATGCATACATAGTTCATTTGAACCATATTCAAGATCATATGAAACACTGACAGCTTCACGTGGCAACTTACCTGGTTTACGCACAGGTGCAAATCCAACGCCTAACTCTGTTGCAACAGGACATCCAAAGATAAATCCTCTCGCTTCTGGTCCAACAATTAATGTTGCTTTTTTCTCACGTGCAAACGTAGAAAAAGCTTTTGCTGCATAGGCGTATGCTTTACCATTTGACATCAGTGGTGTGATATCACGAAAAAGAATGCCTTTTTTGGGAAAATCGGGTACATCTGCAATAAATTTTTTTAAGTCCATGACTACCTCCAAATAGTGCTCCTTAAAGAAAAAAAGGGTATGCGACTACCTCATTATTTTATCTCATTTTATGCTTTTTAGCAAGTGTGCTATAATGTAAAGTAGGTGATTCTATGAAGCCATTAGCATATCGCATGCGACCAGAAAAATTTGAAGATGTCTATGGACAAGACCATCTTGTTGGCCAAGATGGTGTTTTAGTACAAATGCTTGCAAAAAAGAAGCTTTTATCGTTTATTTTGTATGGTCCTCCTGGTACTGGTAAAACAACGATAGCTAATATTTTCGCAACCACTTCTGGTTTAGATCATTATTATTTTAATGCATCAACCGAATCAAAAGCACGTTTAAAAGATATTTTGGATACAACGAGCTATCATGACATCATTATCGTCATCGATGAAATCCATCGCATGAAAACCGATGTTCAAGATTATTTACTTCCCTTTATGGAAAATGGTAATGCTACCGTCATTGGTTTGACGACATTAAACCCTTATCAATCGATCAATATGGCGATCCGTTCAAGATGTCATCTCTATGAAGTAAAAAAACTTGATGATGCTACCATTGAAAAAGCCTTACTTCAAGCCATCAAGGAACTTGATGTCGATATTAGAATTGATCAATCTGCACTCAATGCGATTGTGAGATATAGCAATCATGAAATTAGAACTGCATTAAACATTTTAGAAAGTGCTTCACTCATCTTAAACGATGGTGATTTGCTTACGCAAAAAACGGTTTACCGCGTAGCAGGTAAGATGAGTCATGATTTAGATGACCGTGAAGATAACTTCTATGAACTTTTATCCGCTCTTCAAAAGTCAATTCGAGGTTCTGATGTTGACGCGTCAATTCACTATTTAGCAAGACTGATCACATTAGGTGATCTTCCCGCTATCATCAGAAGACTTTTAGTCATCGCTTATGAAGACATTGGTCTTGCTAATCCACTCATGGGTGGCAAAGTAGTTAATGCATGTGATGCAGCGTTTAAAGTAGGCTTCCCAGAAGCAAGAATTATCCTATCTACCATCGTGATTGATATGGCATTATCACCTAAATCGAACACAGCACTTCTAGCCATCGATCAAGCTTTAGCAGAATATGAAAATGAAGATACGGGAGTTGTTCCCGATCATGCAGACAATAAAAAGATTAAACTTAATCCAGATATTTATCATTACCCGCATGATGATAAAGATTCGATTAATGATCAAATCTATTTACCTGATAAAATCAAACATCAAACGTATTATCATCCCAAAGATGAATCTGCTTACGAAAAAGCATTATCAGATCGTCTAAAAATGATAGATAAAATCAAGCATAAAAAAAGATAGCCGGGCTATCTTTTCTTTTTCATTATTAATTGGCTTCTGTAGAAATAATGACTGGAATTGTAATGGGAGAACGTCTCGTTTCTTGATAAATATAGCGGTTAACTTCATTTCTTACATCACGCTTATATTCGTTCCAGTTGATATATTTACCATCAAGATGCTTTTTAGATACATCCATAAATGTTTCTTTGACTTTAGCTAAAAGTTCTTCTGACTCTTGAACATAAACAAAACCTTTGGTAACAATCGTCACTTCGCCTAATATTTGTTTCGTCTTTGGACTGACATGAGCGACTAACAATAATGCACCATCTTCAGCTAACAATTCACGATCTTTCATCACGAAATCGTTGACATCACCAACGGCAGTTCCATCAATTAAGATTTCACCGACATTAATATCGCCTTTTGAGACATAAACATCTTGTTCATCAAAGGTTAAGACATCACCGTTATCAAGTAAAAACACATTTTCTGGAAGATATCCAATTTCTTGTGCTAAACGTTTCACACCATATTGGTGGCGATACTCACCAATGGTTGGGATAATGTATTTAGGTTTAAGTAAGTTCATCATCATTTTGATTTCTTCTGCAGTAGCATGAGCTGATGTTAAAAGTCTCTTATCAATCACTTTGACTTGTGCATCGCTTCGATATAAGACATCGAGTGTTCTGGCAGCCATCTTTTCAGTTCCTGGAACTGGTGGCGTCATGAGAATGACCGTATCTTCTTCACTGATGTGAATGAGACGATCTGATTTTTTACACATGCGTTGTAACATAAAGAAAGGTTCATGCCGGTTACCAGTAACAAGTGCTACAATATTGGCATCATCATTTTTATTCTTTTCATCGATATATCTTAAATTGATGAGAGCTTCGTTTGGTATCGATAAGTAGCCACTATGAATAGCAATATCTACGATACGCTGAGCACGACGACCAATAATCGCAATCTTCTTTTTATGTGCTAAAGAAATATCGATAATGCGTTGGATTTTTCTTAAATCAGATGAGAACAGTGTCACAATAATTCTACCATCAGCATTCGCATAAATACTATTTAACCGATGGTTTAAACTCATGCTGACACCACCGTTCAACTCTAAGGTTGAACCCAGTGATTCGGTTAATAAAGCTAGTACATTTTTTTCTGATAACTCATTGATTTTTCTAAAGTCTGTCTGATATTTAATATCTGAACTTTGATCAAATGTAAAATCTGAAGTATAAACGATAACCCCATCAATGGTATGAACAGCAATACCAACAGATTCAGGAATTGAATGGGTTGTATTAAAGAAAGTCACTCGAACATTTCCAAACTTGATAATCGAATTTTGTGAAATCGTATTAAGTGTTAGTTCCTCTAAATTGTAACCTTCATCCTTTAGCATATCGCTGACGATCTGCATCGTAAAATTGGTTGCATAAACAGGGACATTTAAATCTTTTAAAAGATGTGGAAGTGCTGCGATATGATCTTCATGGGCATGCGACAAAAAAATACCCTTGATTTTATCTTTCACACGAATCAACATGCGATAATCAGGAATAATTTCATCAACACCATAAAGTTCTGCGCTTGGATATTTAATACCAGCATCAAGAATAAAGTAGTTTTGATCAACTTCGATCACATACATATTCTTACCATTTTCTCCAAGTCCACCTAATGCAAAAAAACGAATCTTGCTCATTTAAACACTTCCTTAGTAACGTCTTTTACAAAGCATATTATACCATGTTTTTTTGATTACTCAATCTTTTTAACTCATAACTATGTTATGATGATAATAGGTGAAATCATATGATCAATTATCCGATAAAAAGAAAGATACAAACAAAGACAACAAACTATGCCAATCTTGGTATGACACTTGAATCAGATATTGAAGCAAGTAATCTTTTTTATTTAAATCATGATATAGCAGTTATACATAAAAAACCAACACCGATTCAGGTCGTTTCAGTAAGTTACCCTGCACGTAATAAAGCAAAGATCACAGAAGCATACTATAAAACACCTTCTACAACAGATTTCAACGGCATTTTTAAAGGACGTTATATCGATTTTGATGCGAAAGAAACCAACTCAAAAACGTCCATGCCTTTAAAAAATGTTCACCCTCATCAAATAGAACACTTAAAACAAGTCACCAAACAAGGTGGTGTTGCTTTTCTTATTGTCCATTTTAAAGTCTATAATGAATATTATTTACTACCAGCTAACATTCTTTTTACTTACTGGGATGAACAACATGAAGAAAAGGGACGAAAATCCATCCCTTATGATACGTTTAAAGCATCATGCCATCAAGTACCTTTTGGTTATCAACCACGCCTTGATTATTTAAAAGTTGTTGAAAAATATCTTTTAACTTAATGGTTTTAATACAGGGCTGAATATCATTTGAAGACGTTTGTAGGTGACAAGTGAAATGATGATCACAAGCACCGTTGTCGTTAAAATATAGGTTAAGTTGTACACTAAACTATATACCCATAACGAATTCCCAACAAACGCGAAGATGCGTGTTGCTAGATTAGGATCTTGATTACCATTTTCTACTTCTGATACCGCATATTGAATACTACTGCTCCATAGAATGATGCCAGATAGTGTTGCAGATGCTAATCTGACTAAGCTGACAGCGATAATACCTGTAATAAGATCTTTCTTTTGATACAGTGATTTCATAAAAAATCCTGATAAACCAAATGCCATAAATGGAATCATATAATCTAATACGACAAGAGATAAGATTCTCCATGCACCCCATGATTCACCCGTCCATGATTCCAGTGTAATTCTGAGTGTATCAAGATATACAAGATAGTCAAACCCAAAATTGTACATGGCATAAATAAATCCAGCTATTAACCCATACTTAAGACCGAACAACATACCAATTAAAATCAGTGGAAACATTGATAATCCAAAAAATTTCCCACCAAATGGCATACTGGCGTTTAGCCCAGGTATGGCACTGAAGACAAGATCTAAGACAACCGCTACTGCAAGCAGGTTAATGGTCATCAGCATCCGCTTTGTTTCTGTTTTTAAACTCATTTCTTTTCCTCCTAGAAAATAAAAAATTTCTATGGATTACCAAAGAAATTAGACGTTGAATAGATGTTATTCATCGACTATCCCTCCGCTGGTATGATCCAGATCAGGTTCGCGGGTCGACGTTCATACGTCCTCTCAGCTTAATAGCTCCCCGTAGTGATCAAAACCAGTATATCATAAATCATTTATATTTCAAATCATTTACTAAAGGAGATGTGTCATGCCCAAAGAAGTTATCGCAGCAATTGTTCTTACAGCTTTATTTATTTTGTTTCTAGCACCAAATATCAAAATTATTCGAGTTAATGAAGCGGCAGTCGTTGAACGCTTAGGAGTATTTCATAAGATTATTGATCAGCCAGGTATTCATTTTCTCATCCCGTTCTTTGAACGGATAGTCCAACAGGAATTACTTCTTCCCATCGATAAGTTGATAACAGTAAAAATCGATGGTTATGAAGAAACATATCGTTACACCTATCAAATCAACGATATTAAACTCTTTTGTTATGGTGCACTTGATGCACACAAGGCTATCTTTAATCATATCAATGAAGGATTATTAAATAACTTAGAAGATGTAGAAGACTACCATGATGTTTTTGCAGCTTACGGTGTTACCTTAACAAAAATCACAAAAATGAATAAATAATAATTTTTAATAATTTTACTTGCATTTCCAATAATCAGGAGTATAATGGAAGTGTAAGGAGTGATACATATGAACATCGTATGGTTCAACGAAAAGCCAAAAGATTGCATCGTGACCATTGCAGCAGGTAATATCACATTAAATAAACCTGCAACCAACTTTTTTGAAAACGCATATAGCGTTATGCTTGGCATTGATAAAGACCAGAAGGTTGTCGTCATCAAACCCTTACATAAGGCTGAAGCGATTAAACACGACATACCTGAGTCCAATAAGTATAAGATTACAGTTCGCTCTTCATACAGTCGTATTGCCAACAAGGCATTTATTGAAGAACTTGGAACCATGATCGATGTCGACTTCAATGTTGTAACAAAGAAATTTAAAGCCAATTGGCAAAGCAAAGATCTCGTCTTGCTTGTCGATTTAAAGGAGGAAGTCTAATATGCTTGAATACATGGTGTGGTTTTGGCTTGCATTCTTCGTCATTGCACTTGTTGTCGAAGTCATAACCGCTGATATGATTAGTATTTGGTTTGCTTTAGCAGCTATTCCAAGTTTCATCATTGCGCTTGTTTTTGAAGAAAGTCTTGTATGGCAAATCGTATCATTTATATTAATTTCTGGTGTTCTTCTCTTCTTGACAAGACCCGTTGTTAAAAAGTATCTCAAAACCAACGAGATTAAGACCAACGTCGATGCGATGGTTGGTGTGAAAGTTCAAGTGACAAAAGTAATTACCCCTGAAAGTGTTGGCCGTGTTGTTTTCCGTTCACTCGACTGGGCAGCCATTTCAAAAGAAACGATCAATGTTGGTGAATATGCTCGCGTCCTTGATGTTGATGGTAATAAACTCATTGTAGAAAAAATTGACTAAAAAAATAATGAATAAAGAAAGAGGTATGAATTTATGAATGTATTACGTTTGTTTCCCCCAGTTTTAATTTCACCAGGTGCGATTGCAGGTATTCTTATTGCATTAATAGTCTTCCTGATCATTTTCGCATTAAGTTTTAGATTAGTAACCCAAACTAAAGCAATGGTTGTTGAACGTTTGGGTGGTTATAACAAGACCTTAGGTGTTGGTATTCACTTTATCATTCCAGTCATTGATCGCGTTAAGAAAGTCGTTAGCTTAAAAGAACAAGTCAAAGACTTTGATCCACAAGCTGTTATTACGAAAGATAACGTTACGATGCAAATCGATACCGTCGTCTTCTTCTCAATTACAGATCCTAAGTTATATACTTATGGTACAGAACATCCATTAATGGCGATTGAAAATATTTCAGCTACAACACTCCGTAATATTATCGGTGATCTTGACTTAGATGAAACCTTAACATCAAGAGACCTCATCAATACCAAGATGAGAGAAATCTTAGATGATGCTACCGATGCATGGGGTATAAAAGTTACCAGAGTTGAAGTTAAGAACATTATTCCTCCTAAAGATATCCGTGAATCCATGGAAAAACAAATGCGTGCTGAACGTGAAAAACGTCAAACCATTCTGATTGCTGAAGGGGAAAAACGTGCTGAAATCCTTCGTGCTGAAGGTGATGCAGAAGCCCTCTTATTAAGAGCTGAAGCAAACAAGAAAGAAAAAATCCTTCAAGCTGAAGGGGAAGCTGCAGCGATCTATAAGATTAAGGAAGCTGAAGCACTTGGTATTAAGTTGATTAAAGATGCTGCCGCAGATAAGACAGTTCTTCAAATCAAGTCGTTAGAAACGTTAGCTCAAGTTGCCAATGGTCAAGCTACTAAACTTGTTGTTCCTACAAACATCACTGATCTTGCATCAACCGTGATGATGGCAGCAGAATTTGCTAAGAAAGAACCAGAAGCTAAGAAATAGTATTTCATCAAGCAAAGAAAAACGTGTACGGGGGGTACACGTTTTTCATTTTGTAAAGATAATGAGTGGTACTTCCATCTCATCTTTGGTTAATCCAGCATGATGAGATATAAAATGTTTATCGCCACCTAGTGTCATCATGTAATTACTTGTTGCAATACTCACATAATCACCGATGAACTGATCGAACATTTTGTGTTTCTTTCCTTCACCGAAAAGCTTTTTTTCTAGAAGTTCTGCTTTGCTATAGAGTACAAAATGATTGCCATATGTCTCTTCAAAAAGCTGTTTAAACCGTTTCAACTCGTTATGTTTCACATAAAAGTTTGTTGCTCTAGATTCAAGAGTCGGTTTTTTTCTAAGCATATCCATGAGCACTTTGTTATCACTTAGAGCGATCTCATCGACATCGGTTAATCCGTGATCAGCAATCACAATGATGGCTGTACCTCTGGATGAAAAAAAGGCCATTCTTTCAACTTCTTGATCAAGATCCATCAATACTTTTTTCGTTTCAAATGCGTTAGTTCCATAGCGATGTTGTGTTAAATCAGGTTCAGTCCAATAAACATAACTGAATGAGTTTTCTTTTTGTCTAGTGATATTAATCACACGGTCAACTTGATCTTTAAAACTAGGATAACCGTCTTCTCTAAAGTTAGGAAACAGTTCACTTAAACTGACCTGAGGCGATCCTTTTTTTATCATTTCATAAATCAAAGGATACTTGAGGTACTTTTCTTTAAAGTTATAATCTAACATCCGTGATGGATCATAAAATTCTGTGTTTGGGAAAACCTCAATATAAGCATCTTCTTTAGGAAAGTATTGAACCCATCCCAAATGTCCTGAAACCAATGGAGGAACACCCGATAAAACGGTTGTTGTTGCAGCTACGGTTGTCGGAGGAAATACGGATGTGATGACATCTTTTAAATGTTTTAACAAAAAAGCATCTTGAAAAAGATGCTTGTATAAGATATTTGTTCCCATGCCGTCTAAAAGTACTAAGACAACATGATGTTTGTCCTTGAGTGCTTCTTCAAGCATAGGCAGTGTGTCATAAGGTGTGGGTGCTTGATAGTGTTTTAATATCGTCGCTGTCACATTGAGAATGGAATGACGATAGTCTGGTATAACCAAGCTGATTCCTCCTTATTTAATCGTTTTTCTGATTAAAGGTAATTCAATTTTCTCTTTCCCGATAGAAACACCTTCTAAAATGAGCTTGGTTGCTTCTTCGATACCTTGTTCTTGAACGTAAAGGGTTGCGATAACATCACCCGGTTTGACATAAGAACCAATCTTTTTATGTAAATCGATACCGACATCGAGTAAGACGCTATCTTCCTTCTTTTCGCGTCCAGCACCTAAACGCATTGCAGCTTTACCAATCGATAATGCATTGATATCAACGATGTATCCTTCTTTGTTAGCACGAACATCAATTGTTTTTTTAGCTAATAAGTTTTTAGGTTCTTTGAGTGCTTCTAAATCGCCACCTTGTGCTTGAACAAGTTCAAGGAACTTACTATATGCTTTACCATTCTTTAATGCTTCATGTAGTCTTGTTTTCGCACGATCAAAATCTGTTTCTAGACCAGCATCGATCAATAGATGAGCCCCAATTTCGACAGTGACAAAAACTAAATCTTCTGGTCCATGACCCTGCAATGTTTCAATCGCTTCATAAACTTCTAAGCCATTACCGATTTTATGCCCGAGGGGTTCATCCATACCGGTTAAAATGGCAGTCATTTTTTTACCTGCAAGTCTTCCAATGGAAACCATTAATTCAGCTAACTTAATTGCTTCTTCTTCAGTTTTCATGAAAGCTCCATGACCAACTTTAACATCTAAAACGATGGCATCAGCACCGCTGGCTAACTTTTTAGACATAATGGATGATGCAATAAGAGGAATGACATCTACGGTTGCTGTCACATCACGAAGTGCATATAATTTCTTATCTGCTGGTGCAACATCACCACTTTGTCCAACAATCGCAATACCAATGTCTTGGACTTGCTTAATAAAACGTTCAATAGGTAATTCTACGTGGTAACCTGGAATACTTTCCAATTTGTCAATCGTGCCACCCGTATGACCTAAACCACGACCACTCATTTTCGCAAATTTAACACCTAAACTTGCTAAAAGAGGTCCTAAAATTAAGGTGACTTTATCACCGACACCACCGGTTGAATGTTTATCTACTTTAACACCAGCAATCGAACTTAAATCGATGGTATCGCCTGAGTCACGCATAGCAAGCGCTAAATAAGTCGCTTCCTGATCGTTCATATTATTAAAATAAGTAGCCATTAAAAAAGCACTCATTTGATAATCTGGAATTTGTCCTTTTGTATAGTGTTGAATTAGATATTTGATTTCTTCTTCGGTGAGTTCAAAACCATCGCGTTTTTTAGCGATGAGATCTATCATATGCATATCATCACATCTCCTTACTCTCTATTTTATCATGAATGATAAAGGAAACCTAACAACTTATGTTATAATAGACGAGGTGAAATGAGGTAGATTTATGTTATTATCCATCGTCCGACATGGACAGACATTTTATAACGCATCCGGACTTGTACAAGGACAGATTGATATTCCTTTAAATGATACAGGTAAAAAGCAGGCACATGATTTGGGTATATCACTCAAACATACGCAAAAACACTATGATGTCATCATGGCATCACCTTTATCTAGAGCATATGAAACTGCATCCATTATCGCAATAGAACTTGGTTATCAAAAAGATATTATTAAAGATGATCGCTTTGTTGAAAGGGATTTTCATCATTTAGATGGTACACCTGTTGAAACAGCGATGCCACTTGTCAGATCTAAAGGTTATACCTTTGAGTCATATGAAACAGATGATGAACTCATCCATCGGATTAGCACTGCAGCGCGTGATTTAGCTAGACAATATCCTGATCAGTCCATTCTATTGGTTGCTCATTCCCATGTCATCAAAGCCTTAATGATTTATGCACATCCAGATAAGTATACCTTTGCTGATCTCATTAAACATGCTGATGTTATCTCATTTGACATCACAGATGACCACGTTCGCGTCATCACTTAAAAAAATAAGGCTTACTCAGCCTTATCTACAAGTTTTTGATTAATGATATTAAACATCAAATCAGCGACCTCTGAGGTCGTTTTTTCTTTAATGGATTCATAAGGTACTAAAGGATGAATCGTGACATTGATTTTGGTGACTCGCCATGGTGCACGATGCTTAATGAGTGTATTTCCTTGAATGCTCACAGGAAGCAAGTTTGCACCTGCTTTCATGGCAACACGGTAGGCACCAGCACGCATCGCAACCATCTTTTCATCATTGCGATCCTTGATCCCGCCTTCAGGAAAAATGGTCATCGCCATACCTTCTTTAATCACTTTGATGGCATCAACCATCGCTCTTGCTGTATTTCTATCACTGGAACGATCAATAGGAAATGCTCCAATATATTTTAACCATAAACCAATCATCGGTGCTTTATAAACACTCATCTTAGGGGTAAATGTTACTGGTCTTTTCATAAATTCAAAGATAATAAATGGATCAGCGTACGACTTATGATTAGCATAGATACAAAGCGGACCATCAGCTGGAATATGTTCTTTACCTTCAACAACGACATTGAGTCGCATAAAGAAAAATGTTAACCAATGTCCAGTACTTCTGGTGACATAGTTTTTATAGCGATTGGTAACTTTCGAATACTTCAAAAATGGAAAGTGTAATATGATAACAATAACCGTGAGTAAAAAACTAGCTACAGCACCTGTGATAAACCACAAGATCAGATAGTAACCGCCTAAAACATAGGTTGTCATGAGATATGTATAAAGTCCCCAAAAGAGTACATAGAGTATCGATATCATGATGAAATCCTTTCATAAACAGCAAAGATAAGCCCTTCTTCTACCTGTTTATCAATCAGTTTAAATGATGTTAAATCAAATTTTGGAAAATAGACATTACCTTGATGTCGTGATAACACATAGGTGATATAAAGCCTGTCAGCATAGGGAAGTGCTAATTGATAAATCGTCTTTCCTCCGATGACCATAATATCATCATCAATTGTTTTTAGAAATTCGTGAATATCTTTAACTAAGTGTGCATCTGGGTATTCTGCATCAACAAGATTAGCTACATATATTTTACCAAAAGGTAACGGCTTCGTCTTATAATAACCTTTCAAAGATTGATAGGTCATATCACCCATTAAAACAGCTTTATCTTTTGTTTGTTGTTTGAAATAATATAAATCTTTTGGATAGTGCCAAGGTAGTACATTGTCTTTACCTATGAGCCAGTTCTCATCCATTGCCCAAATGAGTGAAATCATACGGCTACTTTTCCTTTAATGCCAGGATGAGGATGATAATCTTCTAACGTAAAATCATCAAATGTAAAATCAAAAAGTGAGGTCACTTCAGGATTAAGTTTCATAACTGGACGTTTTCTTGGCTCTCTTGAAAGTTGTAGTTCGATTTGTTCAAAGTGATTTGAATAGATATGTGCATCACCTAACGTATGAACAAATTCACCTGGCTTTAGGCCTGTGACTTGTGCAACCATCAAAAGTAAAAGTGCATAACTGGCAATGTTAAATGGCACACCTAAAAAGATGTCTGCACTACGTTGGTAGAGCTGTAGGCTTAAACGACCATCAGCAACATAAAATTGAATCAATGTGTGGCATGGTGGAAGTGCCATGTTTTTAATTTCAGCAGGATTCCATGCAGATAGAATCATTCTTCTCGATTGCGGATTATTTTTGATTTCGTCAAGAATAAACTGGAGTTGATCAACGCCGTTAAAGTTACGCCATTGCGCACCATAAACAGGACCTAAATCACCATGTTTTCTTGCGAATGCTTCATCTGTTTTAATCTTATGAACAAACTCATCCATTGTTTCATTCTGATAATCAGAAGATTTCTTAAAAGCTTCATAAGGCCAATCATTCCATATTTTGACATCGTTATCAACTAAATATTTAATATTGGTATCGCCTTTAATAAACCATAAAAGTTCATGAATAATGGATTTGAGATGAACTTTCTTCGTTGTAAGTAAAGGAAAACCTTCCTCTAAATCAAAACGCATTTGATATCCAAAAACACTTTTCGTACCCGTCTGTGTACGATCCATTTTTAAGGTACCATGTGTGATGACGTGTCGACATAAATCTAAATAAGGTTTCATCTGAACCTCCTATTTGGCTAGTTCGTAGAGTGCTTCGGTATAAATAATGGTTGCTGTTAATAAATCATCGATGTCAATAAACTCATTCTTTTGGTGAATGAATGTTGGTTTTTCTAAGAAATGTGGTCCAAATGCCACACAGTTTGGCATCGCTCTAGCAAATGTACCACCACCGATATTAATAGGTTTAGCATCATGATCATTGGTGTGTTTCTTATAAACACCCATCAATGTCTTGACTAATTCTGAATTTGGATCTTTATACAGTAACAATTGATGCTTATCAACTTTAACGATAGCATCATAATGTTTAAATTCTCTTTGGAGTTTAGCGACAACTTGATCAAAATCAACATGGTTTGGATATCTTAAGTTAAGATGAATTTGATAGTGTCCATGTTCTGCAGAGAATACACCTACATTATTGGTTAATTCTCCCATTTCTTCATCGACATAATCAACACCAAGTTTCTTACCTAAAAAGTCATTGAGTAAAAGTTGTTCATAAGCTTTAACCATGTTTCCACTAAACTTTTGTTCAATGAAGAATGCCATGAGTCTATCGATTGCATTTTCACCAAATTGTGGTGTCGAGCCATGAGCACTCTTACCAACAACCTTCAACAAGACATTGCCGTCTTTTATTTCAGCATGTCCTTCGAAATTGTTCTTCTTAAGATATGCTTGAAAAGCTTCGACATAGTTTTTGTTTGGTTTTAAGACAGCTGATGCATAATCAGGCACCATATTATCTCTAAAACCACCCTTGATTTCAACAAGATCACCGTTATCGATGTTGCCATCAACAAAAATACGAGAAATTCCTTTTTCTGCATAAATCAAAGGGAAATCAGCATCAGGAATAAATCCTGAAACAGGTGCCTCTGGATAAACACTAAAATAGTGTCTCACGCAACGCCATGCTGTTTCTTCATCATTACCTAAAATTAACTTAACTCTTTTAGAAAGAGGAACATTAAGTTCTTTTAATATCTTCAAAGCATAATATGCTGCAATCGTTGGTCCTTTATCGTCTTCGGTACCTCTACCATACATCTTGCCATCATGGATTTCTGCACCATAAGGTGGATATGTCCAATCATTACCTGCGGGTACGACGTCTAAATGGCCAATGATACCAACAAAATCTTGTTGTTTTCCATACTCAATATGACCAGCATAACCTTCTAAATTGACCGTTGAAAAACCATCTCTTTGGCCGATAGCAAGCATCAGGTCAAGTGCTTCTTTTGTGCCTTCACCAAAAGGTGCACCTTCTCTTTCAGGATCAAAAGTTGTTAATTCAGAATTAATTTGAATCAGTTTTTGTAAATCAGAAATTAAGTCATCTTTTCGTTTTAAGACTTCTTCTTTAAAATTGATTTTCATATCATCATCTCCTTATTTCATTGTAGCACAAAAAAAGTCTGACTCCAATGAAGTCAGACGTTTTATTTAAAAAATAAAGGGGACACAAGGGTTATGAATTAATACGTATATTACCGGTATCAACATTAACTTTTAATAAAATCGTTCCATGCGTTGTACTATGTCTTGTTCCTTGACTAGCACCATCAACTTTAATATTACCTGTATCGGTTTTTAAGTCATAATATAATTGACTGCTATCTGCTAGTGTAAAGATGACATCACCAGTTGATGAACTTAAATCATAAGCTGTCCCTATAACTTCAGTAAAATTAACATTTCCTGTATCCGTATGAGCTTTCATAGTGAAGCTAAACATGCTATTAGTTATGCTGATGTTTCCTGTATCAACATCAATATCACACGCATTGCCATTGACACGAGTCATGATAACATCACCTGTGTCAGTCGAAAGATCTAGATCGGTTGTATCAACATCTTCAAGTCTAAGATCACCGGTATCAGAATCAACAAACAATGTTGATGATAAGGAAACATTCTTCAATGTAATATCACCGGTATCAGTTACGAAATTTCCGATAAATCCTAATACACCATCAACATAGATACTGCCTGTATCTGTATGAAGATCAAGTTTTAAAGCATTGTATGTTTCATCAAAGATCATACGGATCGAACCTGTGTTCGTACTTAAATCATATCCAACAACCCATGTTTCAGGCATATAAATATGAACTGTAATGATTTCTTTTGGCGTAAACTTGAAATTGATGAAATTTAACCATCTAACCTTTTCACGTTGTGTCACTTGAAACGTACCAGAAACTGATTCATCTATGGTCCATGTATCTTTTTCTTCATGCTCATAATAAGTCATTGTGAGCTGATTTTCTTCGACATAATGAATCTGGATATGTCTTGTACTTAAATCCAAAATGAGTTCTGAGATTTCATCATCATGTGTTAGTGTAATCATCTCACCAAACGCTTCTTCATCTGTAAAGAATCCTTTTAAATCTAGGGGATCAAGTCCCATAAAAAATGCTACAACTGACATAATCAGTCCAATTAAGATCATGACACCTAAAATTCGTGATATGACTTTCATTATCTTTCACCTCGTTTAAACACTAATTTTGAAAACCAAACAATCATTCTTTTCCACACATAAACCATGAGTTGATACAACCAAATACCCATTAAGATGAGCATACTGAAGACCATCAGGCCAAAGCCAAAGACACCAATCATGCTTGGAATCGTTAACCCTGAAGAGAATACTTCAATGACATACGATACAAAACCTACCACACCAGAAAACAACAAAGCCCCTGCTGTAATAATCATCGAAAAAACGAATATCAGAAATGAGATATATATAATACCTAAAGGAATAAGAATGGGTGATCCCAAAAGTACAATCAGCAACTGTTTGGTTGATCTTGATACTTGTAGATATGATTTATTTTCTCTTTTCATCAAAACTTCAGGCGTCATATCCTTAACAATTTTTTGAATATCATAGTTTTCTAAGATATGATCAATTGATTCACCATTTGATAATCTGTCATTGATGATTTCCTCATAATAACTCATGATATCTTTAACTTCTTCTTCATAAAACTTACGCTGAAGTGCGCGCTCTAACTCTCTTAACCATGCTTTCATGTGCTTTCCTCACTTCATCAGGATCTTGTAGATGATCCTAATATCTTCCCACTCTTCTAAAAACTCATCGATATGTTTTTTACCAACACTCGTAATTTGATAATACTTACGATTACGCCCTTGAAATAACACGTTATATGTTTTAAGTTCATTTGCTTTTTCAAGTCTGCGTAAGATCGGATAGAGTGTTGATTCTGTAATCTCGATATACTCGGATAAATCACTGACGATTTTATAACCGTATGAATCCCCCTTGGTTAACATCGCAAGTACAAAAATCTCGAGTACTCCTTTTTTTACTTGCTGTCTCATAAAACACCTCGCAATACTTTCATTTCGATAATATTATACATTGCATAGTATGGGTTGTCAATAAAAAAAGTTCATTTTTCAGAACTTTCTTCATCCATGCGTTGATCCTTGTTATGATTGCTCGATAAATAGGTAATGCGTTCTGCAATGATATCGATCATCGTCAGTTTCTTCTCATCTGACGTTTCATACTTCCACGTTTGGAGTCTTGCCTTAATGGCAACCATGACACCTTTGGTCGCATACGTCTCAATCGCAGTAGCTAATCCCTCCCATACCGTAACTCTGAAAAAGTCTGTATCATACGTCCCATCCATATTTTTAAAGGGTCGTTGAACAGCAACATTGACATAGCTAACTTTTCTACCATCTTCGAGTGTTCTCACTTCAGGATCTTGAGCGAGCCTACCGATTAAAATGACTTGATTTAACATAATGCCTCCTTGTTTTACATCAAGTATAAGGCATGATGTTTGCTTAAACAAATGAACATTCGTTAACTAAAGTTATTGATTAATATGATATGTTTTGAAACCTAATCAAAGGATTTACATGATGTCTGATCTTCGTGTTATGTCACTATCATTTGATAAAAAAAGCCTTGATTAGGCTTTTTTATGTAATAGTAATGACATATTCGTTTTTTTAAGTTCTTGAAATGATTTCTTGACATCATCAAGAGTTACTTCCTTAAGCATGTCAACCACATCAAATAAACTGGATTTCATATGGAAATATTTCCCATAGAGATAAGCTTTATGCTCAACATTGTTCAGTGCATAGATGAGTTGACCCATATAAACTTTGAGGTAGCGATTAAATGCATCTTCTTTAAGTTCAGTTTCTCCTGAAACAAGTAAGAAATCCGTCATGATGCGTTTAAATGTTGTCATTTTGTTTGACTCAGCATATAAGATCACACATTCAGCTTTCTTTTCAAAATAAGTTCCAACAGAGAAATTTTGATTGATCAATCCTTCTGCTAGTAATCTTTCATACATTGATGAAGATGAACCTAAAAGGAGATTGATCATGATCGACATCACCATTTCACGTTTGATTTGATCACGTGGGGATAAACGTTTGGGTTGTAGTTTAAACCCAATCATGATTTTAGAAATTCCGATATCTTTCTTCTCAACACATGATTTAACGCGAACTCGTTTAGGTTCTATAGGATAGCGTGTGACAGCTCTTTCATCACGATTAGGATATTTTTGTTCATACACTTTAAAATAGGCTTGAACGGCTTTAAGATCAACCTTACCTGCGATGACAATCAAACGATTTGATCTCACATAATACGCGTGATAAATGTCATTTAACGTTTTAGATGTAATGTCCTTGATGGAGTCCAGTGTGCCACCAATATCATAACGTATGGGATGATGATGATAGAGTTGTTCCATCAATTGATTATGCATCATCGTATTGGGATCATCTAAATACATTTTTAGTTCTTCTGCAATAATCGGTTTTTCGCTTTCAACATTTTCTTCATGAATAAAAGGTGTATCTACCATTTCTAGTAAATAATCTAAACCTTCCATCACGTGTTCTGTTGCCATAAAAAGATAGGATGTTTGATTATATGAGGTCATCGCATTTGAATCTAAACCCATACTTGAAAACTTCATAAATGCATCACCATCAGGCATCGCAAACATCTTATGTTCTAGGAAATGAGCTGTGCCATATGGGGTTTCAAATGATTGATTGTTAAGTTTATAGGATAAATCAAGTGCACCATAAGGAAGAGACAGTTCAACATATGTCGAATAATAAGGATCATCCTTTGGCAAGATGTGAACTTGCATACCATTCTTGAGTTTAATGATATAGACGTGTTCGTTAAAATCTTTATAGTATTTTTTAATCATGATCTTCACCTTTTAAGACATAACATGTGTCATAGACGAGCATCTTTGCTGCTTGATTAACATCATCTAACGTCACACGTTGTATAAGGCTAATCTTGTCTTCAACAGATTCATGATAATGTAGCATATCTCTGACAAAAGCTCGTTTTGTGAGTGTCGATTGACTATCTAGTGATGTCTTTAATTGATGAATATAATACGCTTTAGCATGTGAAAGTTCAAGTTCAGTGATGCCTTCATTTTTGAGTTGTTCAACAAGTGCTTCAATTTGCTTGAGCGCGTGATCTAATTTAGAAACATCAATACCTGATGAGATCATCATCACACCTTTATAGTAATCATAACCCGATGCGATATCGTAACATAGACCTTCTTGTTCACGAATGATCTTAAAGAGTCTCGATTCTGGATAGCCACCTAAAATCGTATCTAATAATACAGCAGCATCATAAAGACGATCATGACGGTAGATCTTTAAGATATAACCCATTCTAACAATGGCTTGTTGCATTTTTGTATTCTCTATGGCATATGTCACTTCTCTAGGTTCTCTAAATGTTGTAACAAATGGTATATTTAAAGCTTTAGTTTTACCTAACATACGTTCGATATGACCTAAATCAAGTTGATCAGTTCTACCGTTGATCACGATATACTTAACCTGATTAGCAATCATATCTTTATAATAAGATTCAACATCTTCCAGTTTTAGTTTTTTAATATCTTTTAAGGTACCAGAGATGGGATAAGCATAAGGATCATCACCAAAAAAGTGATGTAAAAACTGTTCTCTCGCATACGCTCTTTTTTTATCTTTAAGGGTTTCCCACTGTTCGATTAACATGCGTTTTTCATCATTAAAAACATCTTCATTAAAGACACGTTCTTCTTCAATGACTTCGTGAAATAAAGCTAAAGCCTGATCAAGAAGCGAAGCATCCTTGACAATGTTTGGGTCGACACACGTCAAAACGAGCGACATGACTGATAGGTTAGCCATGCGCTCAGTTCTTACTTTGATGTATGCACCATAGAGCTCTTCCATTTTTTGGTTGAGTTTCTGGCGTGTGGGATAGCTTTTCGTTGTTGCACTCATCAATTTGGGTAACATAAAACGATGAACAGCATACTTTTTATCGTCAACATCGACAAAAAAGAGTGCAAACTGTATCGTTTTAAAATCGTTATGAAGAACAATCATTAGATACTATTTAAGGCAAGTTCCATCATCTTTGTGAATGCTTCTTGTCGTTCTTGTGCTGTGGTTGCTTCGTGTGTGACAAGTGAGTCAGATACGGTCAACAAGCAAGCTGCCTTTTTCTTTAATGCTTTAGCATTAGCGAAAAGTGCAAATGATTCCATTTCGACTGCATCAGCACCATACTTGGTGTGAATGTCTTTATATTCATCTGATTTCAAACGATAGAATACGTCTGATGAATGAATGCGTGAAACATGGACAGGAATACCTAATTTTTCACTTGTTTTTAAAATACGGTTGTTGATCACAGTTGATCCTTGTAAAATCTTACGTGATGAAACACCCATGGTTTTTGCATACGATGATTCACTGTAAGCATCCTTAACTAAAACAACATCGTATAAATTCAAATCCTTGGAATACGCACCGCATGAGCCGATACGAATGATCTTTTCAACATCATAAAATGCGAACAGTTCATATGAATAAATACCAATGGATGGCATACCCATACCTGAACCCATCACGGTAACCTTCTTTTTACCGAAGTAACCGGTGTATCCAAACATGTTTCTTACGGTGTTAAATTGAACAACTTTGGTTAAAAATGTATCTGCGATATACTTAGCACGCAGTGGATCTCCAGGCATTAAAACTGTTTTTGCTACTAAATCTTTATCTTGACAATCAATATGAGGTGTTGGAATCATTGTTATTCACTCCTTTTTTATTAACGATATCGACGCCATTGGATGTACCAATACGTGTCGCACCAACTTCAATCATGTTTAAAGCATCTTCATACGTACGAACACCACCACTAGCTTTAACTTCAAGGTGGTCTTTGACTGTTTCTTTCATTAATTTAACATCTTCAACACGTGCACCATATGTACCAAAACCTGTTGATGTTTTAACAAAGTGTGCACCAGCTTGTTCAGCGAGTTTGCAACCTCTGACGATCTCTTCAGGTATTAAATAGCACGTTTCAAGAATGACCTTGACAGTTCTTCCTTCTCCTGCAGCAACGACACCTTTGATTTCTTCAAGAATCGTCTTGTCATCACCAGATTTAAGTGCATACACATTGATCACCATGTCAAGTTCATCTGCGCCATCGCTCACTGCTTTTTTAGCTTCATAAGCTTTGACCTCCGGTTGATGTGTGCCATGTGGAAAACCAATGACGGTACAAACCAAAACGTCTGTTTGATTTAAGTGTTGTTTCGCATAATTTACCCAATGTGGATTAACACATACGCTTTTGAAATCATACGTTTTAGCTTCAGTAATCAGTTGATCAATGGAAGCTTTCGATACGTTAGCACCTAATTTTGTATGATCGATTATTTTGTTGATATTCATGATAATCTTTCCTTTCTTTTTATTAATTTTTTAACAAAAAAGTGACTTAATGGGCCATTGACTAATGCGATGACAACCGTCATCACAAAAACCTGTTCCCATAATAATTTTGTATAAATACCTAAGATGATGGCGAAAATTAAAAATGTGCCTTCAATCATCATCTTTGATAAGCCTAAGTTATGAACCTTACGGTCAATGATGAGCATCAGTTGCTCATAGGGTGCCATGATGAGACCCGTTGAAATCGTTAATGCAACCCCGATCGTGATGATTAACAAACTAAATGCTGCTAATGGAATACGAATGGCATAGTTATCAAACCATGCTGGAGGTAGTTGATCAAATATATACTTCCATGAATCTACAAAGACTCCTACAGTTATCAAAAATAAGATGGAAAATAAGATGGACCACTTTCGCTCAATGATAAAGCAAATGAGCGCAACCATCACCCCTGATAAAACAGTGAGTGTTCCAAGTGATAACGGTGTAATGGTGTACATAAAATAGTTAAAGGCATCTATCGGTGATGCTCCTAAACGAGAGAAGACAATACCAACAATGCCGAATGCGATAATGAAAAAACCACTTAACTGAATCAATATTTTCTTAAACACATGATGCTCCTTTTAGTCTAATAGCTTCTTCACAGTTTCCTTTTGGAAGGTATGACTTATTTTCATGAATTTCGTTTTTTTCATCAAGCGGAATACCTTACCTGATGCTTTTTTTGGAATAACCTTTGTTCCCTTTATAAAACCAGGAACATCGATTAAATACTTCTCAATGATAGGATACAGTTCTTCATAACTAATCACTTTTATCTCATTGGAGACACGGTAAAAACAGTAATCTAAATAGGGTGGAAATACCGTTAGTGTATGCTCTTTCCATTCAATACCTACGACTAAATCTTTTTTCTCAGTAACCAAAAAATGATATTTAGGTACATATGTTTCAAGTTCTTGATAATATTTTTGAAGCTCGTTTAAATCATCTAGATAACGCAAGATACTTGATAATTTTTCTTTGGGTAACAGATGATAGTCTGATAACAGTAAAGGATTTTTTGAAATATAGGCATTTTTCACCATATCAAAAACTTTTAAGACAACATCCATCTTGAAGGGTAGGACATCTTCAAACATTTCATTATAGACATGAAAATCAAAACGATCACAGATTTTTTTCACCAATTCAAATAAATGCTTTGCGATATAATCTGGTGTTAAAATGGGCATTTCTAAATGAAAGTTCAAGTCCAAGAATTTTGGTGATAAACGGTAGATGTCTGGTACTTGTGACTTTGGTGTAATGATAAAAAGTGATTCATGTTGAAGTCTTGGATGCGCATAGTAAAAACGAACAGATTTCTCATCCATTTCAACACGAATACCTTCAATCGATTCGAAAAACGCAATGAGTTGTTCTAAATCAATCTTGCGTGATTTTTCTTTGAAAAAATGCATATTAAACAATGCCATGAGTTCACCCCACCTTGCTTATAGTTTATCACAATTCCTATGATTCGTTTAAGATTTCAGCCAACCATGTTTCATCTGTACGATTAATCGCTAAAGGAGTAATAGAGATGTATCCTTCATCAAAGGCTACAACATCTGTTTCAGCATGTTCTTGATATTGGATGATTGAACTCTTGATGTGGTATACATCAGGACGTTCACTCTTCACAAATTCAGCATGTTGAAGACGAGATCCCATACGTGTGATCTTGACACCTTTAGGTCTTGGGAATGTATCTTTTGGAAAATTGATATTTAAAATACCTGGACCTTCATAAAGCTTTGCTTCTATGATTTCATCCATGAGCTTGATGGTTTCATCATACAGATAAGGAAGCTTCGTATTATGAGCAGAAATGGCAACCGCATCAACACCTAAAATTTTTGCTTCCATCGCTGCAGCTACGGTACCTGAATATAAAATATCTTTCGCAATGTTTTGGCCATAATTAATGCCTGATACTACTAAATCAAAATCAACATTAAACACTTTTAAACCTAAACGAGTTGCATCTGCAGGCGTACCATCAACAACAAGCATACCTAAAGAACCCAACAAGGGTTCTGTCATAAAGGTTTCAATACGGCTGCGAATGGTAATCGCATGACTCTTCGCACTTTGATGATCTTTCGGTGCTGAAACATAAACATTTCCAAACGGAGCTAGGGCTCTAACTAAAATGGCCAAACCCTCAGCTTGATAGCCATCATCATTGACAACTAAAATGTTCATCACTTGCCTCCTATAACTTCAGAACAGCGATCACAACATCCATTTTCATGAACGTGATCGACGATATTCCAGCATCTATCACACACAACACCTTCTGCAGGTGATACTTTAACACTTAGCACTTCACCGATTAAGATATTAACTTTAGATACAATAAGTACTTGATGAATCTTCATGTCTAAGAAATGAATAGCTTCCATCTGTTTCGGTGTTACCACCAAATCAACTTCAGCTTGTAATGATTTACCAATCACTTTTTGTTCTCTTGCTTCTTCTAACTTCTTCAAAACGACAACTCTGACTTCTTCAAAGACATCAAATGCATTAAGTAAATCATGATCAATCTTTTCATACACTTCTGGCATATTTTCTAAATAGATATCTTCTTGTGTGACAAAAGGTAAGAGTTGATATGCTTCAGAAGCTGTGTGAGGAATGATCGGTGTTAAAAGTTTTAGTATACCTAATGCAATATCATAGATCGTCGATTGAACAGAACGTCTAACAAGACTGTTTTCTTTTTCGATATATAAAATATCTTTTGTATAGTCTAAATAGAACGCAGAAAGTTCATTCGTCATAAAGGGGACGATGTTACGATAAACGCGATCAAACGCATAATTTTCATAGGCATCTAATACATCATTAGCAACAACATAATATTTATTGGCCATGAGTTGATCAAGTTTACCACGATGTTCATAAGCAACATAATGTTCATTTGGATTATATCCGTCAAGATTCCCCAACATAAAACGTAATGTATTTCTAATCTTACGATATCCTTCAGAAATTTGTGTCATCATATCATTGGAGATACGAACATCCGATTGATAATCGACAGTGGCAACCCATAGACGTAAGATATCCGCACCTTGTTGTTTCATGACAGTTAGTGGATCAACCGCATTACCTAAAGATTTACTCATCTTTTTCCCTTGTCCATCTAAGACAAATCCATGTGAAACAACTTGTTTGTAGGGTGCTTGATTAAATGCTGAAACACCTGTGATGAGTGATGAATTAAACCAACCACGATATTGGTCAGATCCTTCAAGATATAAATCAGCAGGATATGGTAGGCCACGAGACTGTAAAACAGAATGTGATGTACCTGAATCAAACCAAACATCCATGATATCTGTTTCTTTTCTAAAAATACCATTAGGTGATCCTGGGTGTGAATAACCTACAGGTAGAAGTTCAGACGCTTCCTTTTCATACCAAATATCAGAACCATGTTGTTTAAATAAGCCTGAAATATGTTCTAACACATCTTTTTCAAGAATAGCATCACCATTTTCAGCATAAAAGACAGGGATGGGGACACCCCATGCTCTTTGTCTTGAGATACACCAGTCTTCACGACCAGAAATCATATTGGATATTCTAACTTCACCCCATAAAGGTAACCATTTAACTTGTTTAACTTCATCAAGAAGTTCTTCTTTGAGTTTATCAATGGAAGCAAACCACTGTGGAGTTGCACGGAAAATGACAGGTTTTTTTGTACGCCAGTCATGTGGATAAGAATGGATAAACTTCTCTTTGCGTAGTAAAACATGAGCTTCTTCAAGTGCTTTTACGATTTCTTCATTGGCTACTTCATAATACATACCCTTAAATGGACCAGCTTCTTCCATCATATAGCCTCTGTCATCAACAGGACATAAAATGTCTAAGTTATATGTCTTTCCGACACGATAGTCATCTTCACCATGTCCTGGTGCGGTATGAACTAAACCTGTACCATCGGTGTCTGTAACATGTTCACCAACGATAATAGGTGAAGTGCGATTATATAAAGGGTGCTTATACGTTTTTAATTCAAGTTCAGAACCTTTCAGCATACCTAATGTTTCAACATGTTCCCAACCTAAAACGCGTTTAGTGTCTGCTAATAACGTTTCAGCAACAACATATTTTTCATCATTGACACGTACGACGACATAGTTAAAACGTGGATGAACAGAAATAGCTAAGTTAGCTGGTAATGTCCAAGGAGTCGTTGTCCAAATGACATAAAACGCATCTTTTAATAATCCTTCTTGTTCTGTTGATGGAAACTTGACATAAACAGAAATAGATTGTTTATCCTGATACTCAATTTCAGCTTCCGCAAGTGCAGATTCAGATGAAGGTGACCAATAAACAGGCTTTAGTCCTTTATAGATTAATCCTCTTTCAACCATCTTAGCGAAAATATGGATTTGTTCAGCTTCAAAATCATGGGTATATGTGATGTAGGGTGTTTCCCATTCACCTAAAATACCCAATCTTTGAAATTGTGTTTTTTGTCTTTGAACTTGTTCTTCAGCGTAAGCACGACATAATTTACGGTATTCAACAAGTGAGATTTCTTTTCGGTTAACACCTTTTTTAGTCAACGCTGTTTCAATGGGTAAACCATGTGTATCCCAGCCTGGAATATAAGGTACATAATGACCTTTCATCGTTTGATAGCGTAAAACAAAATCCTTTAAGATTTTATTTAAAGCATGCCCGATGTGAATATCACCATTAGCATAGGGAGGTCCATCGTGTAAAACGAAGGGTTTTTGATCTTTATTTTTGTTTAGAACCTTTTCATAAAGATTGATTTCTTCCCATCTTTTTTGAAATTCAGGTTCTCTCATGCCTAAATTACCACGCATTTGAAAATCCGTTTTAGGCATCAATAATGTGTTTTTGTAGTCCATTGTTTGTCTCCTTTATATAAAATAAAAAGTCCTTATTGCTAAGGACGAAATTGCTCCGCGGTACCACCTTAATTCCGAGATTTCTCTCGGCACTTCATCAATGTTGTTTGCTCAAAGGTGATACTCCCCATGAAGTGGCAACTGGGCTTTCACCATCCCCAGATCGCTAGATGCATTCATCGTTTGCGTGTCCTTATCATCGCAAGATTTACTTGTTAACTACTATGCTACAATTTCCTTTAAGAAATCTTCCATAGAACCATCTTGGTAAACATCTTTGTTGGCAAACATGAAGACTTTTTCTTGAATGTTGACAATTTCGCCTTCAATGGCATAGACAACACCTGAGAAAAACGCAATCACTTTGTTAGCTTGATCGATATCCAAAGGTTCAAAGTTTAAAATGAGCGGTTGACCTTTCATCATAGCATCAGCAAGACCAGTTAAGTAGAGATCATCATCAGAAGTCAATTTTTCAAAAATGATTTGATCTGATTTTAACACGACTTTTTCTTGTGATTCAGTGTCTTTTTGTTTCTTGCTTTTAGAAAATAGTCCCATGGTCCCTCCTAGTTGATGATACTTAGAAATTTGCGTCCAATTCTTAGATGTGTTGCATGATGTTTGAGCGCAAGCTCATAGTCATTTGACATCCCCATGGATCGATACGGCAATGCATATGAAGATGCGAGTTCATCGAGCTTAGCAAAAGCTTCTTCTGTTTTCACATCATCTTGATCCTTACCAATGGTCATCAAACCGACTACAACTATTTTATCATAATTTTTAATTTCTTTAAGAAATTCAGCTAATTTTGAAGGGGAAATCCCACTTTTTTGATCTTCCTCAGTCAAATTTACTTGAATAAAGCACTTTACTGGTTGAATGGCATACTTCTCTATTTCACGAGCTACAGAAAGACGATCAAGTGTATGTAGATAATCAATACGATTGATCATATCTTTGACTTTGTTTGATTGTAGATGACCAATAAAATGCCATGTGATATCTAAATCTTTTAAGTGATCCATTTTAGTTAACATGTCATAGACACGATTTTCACCAAAATGATGAACGCCTTTGTCATAAAGTTTTTTCATCTGTTCAACATCAAAATATTTTGATGCACAAACAGTCGTTACATCTTTAAATTGCATTACACATTAAACCTAAAAAGCATAATATCGCCATCTTGAACGACATAATCTTTACCTTCAAGACGTACTTTCCCGTTTTCCTTTGCGACCTGTGGCGTTCCGTATGTGATCAAGTCGTTATAGGCTAACGTTTCTGCTTTAATAAATCCTCTTTCAAAATCTGAGTGAATGATTCCAGCACATTGTGGTGCTTTCATCCCCTTTTTAAATGTCCAAGCTCTAACCTCGGGTTCACCTGCAGTGAAGTATGTGTTTAATCCTAAAAGTTCATAGGACTTATCTATCACTTCATTTAACCCTGATTTTTTCAAACCATAAGCTTCAAGGAACGTGAGTTGTTCTTCTGGTTCTAACGATGCAATCTCCATTTCAACTTGTGCAGAAATTAAAACAACATCGGTTTTTGATTCTTTCGCGTACTCTAAGAGGCGTACATAATGTTTGTTATGCATGGGATCATGTAAATCTTCTTCACTGACATTTGCGATATAAATCATCGGTTTCATCGATAGAAGACTGAAGTTTTTGATTAATTTAAGCTCTTCATCTGTAAAATCAATGGTTCGTGGACTGATGTCTTGATCTAGGGCATCTTTGATTTTTTTCAAAACATCGAACTCTTCTTGAGCTTCTTTAACTTTCGCTTTCGCTTTCTTTTCTAAACGGCTAATCCGTTTTTCAATTTGTTCCATATCTGCAAGACTTAATTCAATTGTCACGGTTTCAATATCACGAATCGGATCAATATCACCTTCAACATGGGTGATGTTGCCATCTTCAAAACAGCGAACAACCTGACAAATCGCATCAACTTCACGAATATGTGATAAAAACTGGTTACCTAAACCTTCACCTTTTGAAGCACCACGAACAAGACCAGCAATATCGATAAATTCATAAGCTGTTGGTACAACTTTCTTAGGCTTATAAATCTTCTCTAAAACATCAAGACGTGGATCTTGTACATAAACAATCCCTACATTGGGATCGATGGTAGCAAACGGATAATTCGCAGCTAAAGCCTCTGCTTTTGTAATGGCATTAAATAACGTTGACTTTCCAACATTAGGTAATCCAACAATTCCTGCTTTTAACATAAATGATAATTCCTTTCAGTAAAAAAGGCACATGGCCTTTTTAAAATTTTCCTTTTTTAGTTAACCACGATGGTAAATTGCGCTTCTTACCTTCTGTGGGTTCATGTGATACGTCATCATCGTCATCTTCATAAGATTGATTTCTTAATCCGGAACGCGTTATTTTCATCTGTTCATCAGAACTCTTATTGAAGATCTCTGATGCCAAGTTTTCAATGGTTGAATCCTTAGCTTTAAGTTCGTATCCAGTTGCAATTACAGTAACGATTAATTCATCATCTAAATCCTGGTTAACCGTTGTACCATAAATGATGTTTAAATCACGATCAGTTGCATTTCTAATCTCTGATAATGCTTGTTCTGTTTCGAAGAGCGTAATATTAGTACCTGATGTAATATTGACAATCGCATCAGTTGCACCATCAATGGATACTTCTAACAATTTAGAATGAATAGCTTTTCTAGCTGCCTCAATGGCACGATTTTCACCAGATGCAATACCGATACCCATCAGTGCAGTACCCTTGTTTTCCATAACGGTTCTTACATCGGCAAAGTCAACGTTAATCAAACCTGGAATTGCGATGATTTCAGCGATACCTTGAACACCTTGTCTTAAGACATTATCAGATTCCCTAAATGCATCTAAAAGTTGTGTTGTTGGTCCTGAAATGGCTAATAATCTTTCATTTGGAATCACGATCAGTGTATCAACGTGTGGTTTGAGTTCTTCTAAACCATAGATCGCTGCTTGCATGCGAGCTGGTCCTTCAAATGCAAATGGTTTGGTTACGATACCAATGGTTAAACAACCCATTTCTTTAGCACGTTTTGCAATGATTGGTGCGGCACCAGTACCTGTTCCGCCACCCATTCCTGCAGTGATAAATACCATGTCTGCATTCTTCAGAACATCTTCAATTTCTTCAATCGATTCTTCAGCTGCTTTTTTACCAATTTCTTGTTTAGCACCAGCACCTAATCCCCTTGTTAAGTACTTACCAAGTTGGACACGCGTTTCCGCTTTAGAAACCTTAAGCACTTGAGCATCTGTATTCATAGCAACAAATTCGACGCCTTTGACGTCGTTTTCAATCATGCGGTTCACGGCGTTACCGCCACCTCCACCAACACCAATCACTTTAATGATAGGTTTTTGATTGAAATTTTCAGATTCTCCAAATACCATATGTATACCTCCCTGTAGCACTACATCTATTTTACAATAGTTTTTAATTAAATTAAAGGTCTATTATCTCGATTTGAAATAATTCGTTTTTTTCTTCATTTCTTCTTTAAAATCTAAAAGACGATCTTCTTTAATTGCTTGTCTAATTTCCTGCATTAAATGCTTTAAATAAGCCAAATTTTGGTATGTGACAAGACGCATACCCAAGATTTCATCACCCTTGAAAAGATGTCTAATGTAAGATCTTGTATACTTGGAGACATGTGTCTCTAAATGGGGGTCTAATGGTCGCATGTCACGTTCATAGGTTTGATTTTTAATGACAATTTTGCCTTCTGTTGTCAGTGCAGTACCATGACGTGCGATGCGTGTAGGTAGTACACAGTCAAACATATCTATGCCGTTTATGACATTTTCAACTAAATCATCCGGTGCACCAACACCCATTAAATAACGAGGTTTATCAAAGGGTAAAATGGGGTTTAAATACTTGGTAACTTCATACATTTCATGCTTGGTTTCTCCAACTGATAAACCGCCTATTGAGTAACCTGGAAAATCCATTTTCATGAGTTCTTCAGCTGAATAACGTCTTAAATCTTTATTCAGTCCACCTTGAACAATACCGAAAAGTGCTTGATCAGTAGTTAATGCTTCCTTACCACGTTTTGCCCATCTCAATGTTCTTTCAACAGATTTCTTCATGTAATCGTCTGATTCATAGGGTGGTGGACACTCATCAAAACTCATGATGATATCTGCACCTAATTGTTCTTGAACTTTGATTGAATCTTCAGGAGACATAAACAATGGAGCTCCATTTTTATGATGTCTAAAATGGACACCTTCTTCTGTGATTTTACGCATGTCTGTAAGTGAGAAAACCTGGAATCCACCGCTATCAGTTAAGAGTGCGCCATCCCACTGCATGAAACCTCTAATCCCACCATGTGCTTCAACAATATCCGCACCTGGTTGTAACCATAAATGGTATGTATTGCCTAAAATTAAACCTTCAGAGACTTCTTTGATCTCTTCTGGAGTTAGTGTTTTTACCGTTGCTTGTGTACCTACAGGCATAAAAAAAGGCGTTTCAAAAACCCCGTGAGGTGTGGTCAAACGACCAAGGCGAGCGCCACTTTGCTTGCATACATGCAACACTTCAAATTTTATACTCATAATCTCATCCTTTACCTTGTAATTATAGCATGAATTTGCTAAAATAGGAAAGTAATTTCACAAGCTGTACCCTAGGAAACCAGCTTGAACAATAAAAACAGGGAGATTAGAAAATTGAAACATTGGTCGACTCAGGATTTAGCAAGACAAACCATGCTTGCTGCAGCCTATGCTGTATTGGTTTATGTCTTTAGTTTCGCAAGCTTTGGTTTGGTTCAATTTCGTATCGCTGAAGTATTAATGATCTTCGTATTCTTTGATCGTAAAAGCGTGGTTGGATTAACGATAGGTTGTTTTATTTCAAGCTTGATTTATGGAGCTGATATATTTGATATCATCTTTGGATCATTTGCAACACTACTTGCAGGTTTAGCGATGTCTTTTCTAAAAGAAAAACCGTATATTTCCTTGCTGTTTCCAGCTATATTCAACGGTATCATTGTAGGACTTCTCTTAACTTATGTTTATATGGCAGGTCCATTATACATCACGATGTCAACAGTTTTTATCGGTGAATTCACAGTCATGTATCTATTAGGTTTACCGCTCTACATCGTCTTAAGAAAAAACAAAGGTTTTCTGGAATTTTTTGAATAAATAAGGGACTGCCAAAAGTGGCAATCCCTTTTTTCTATCGTTTAAATCCCTGGAAGAATATCGCGATGGTTCCTGGTCCGGAATGAGCTCCAATGACTGGTCCTACATAGTTGTAGATAACTTCTTTAACTTTAAGCACTCTTTGAATTTCATCACCAATTTCTTTAGCTTCTTCATAACAATCACCATGAGAGATAAAGACAACTTGTTCAATCGATGAATCGATATACTCTTCTGTCAATTCGATCATGCGCTGAATAGAATGCTTTCTACCTCTTACTTTGTATATAGGAACAAGTTTTCCTTCATTAGATACATGAAGGATTGGTTTAACTTTGAGTAAAGTACCCAAGATATGAGATGTCGCAGAAAGACGACCACCGCGCATCAAAGTTCCTAAATCGTCAACTGTGAATAAGTGTGTTATACGAAGTTTGATGCTTTCAATATATGCAGATAACTGATTGATCGTTTTTCCTTCTTTTTTACCAAGATACGCATAATAAACAAGTAGTCCTAAACCCATAGATGCAGCTTTTGAATCAATGGTTAAGATTTTGCGATCAGGATAGGTATTTTGAAGTTCTCTTGCAGCAAGATGTGCAGAGTTGTATGTTCCAGATAAGGCTGAAGAAAAACCAATGTATAAAATATCTTTTCCTTCTCTTAATACAGGTTCAAATGCTTCAATGAATTGGCCGATACCAACCATCGATGTTTTTGCTACAACTTTATTTCTTAAGTGTTCATAAAAAGCGACAAAAGTAATTTCTCTTTCATCAGGATAGTTATAATAGGTTTTTCCTTCGAGATCGACAGACAATGGTACAATTTGTAAACCCATTTCTTCAATCATTTGAGGTAAAAGGTCACTACATGAATCTGTAAAAATGATATAGTCATTTGTTGGTTTAGTTTGCATTTTACTCCCTCTTTTCATCAAATTTGCTTATACCACTATTATAAAATGACATATGTCTTTTATAACTCTACCCATCCAGTAATTAGCACTACTCAATAATAACGACCAGTAGAGTTGATAAAAATGTTCTCTACTGACAGTAGAATAGACTTGTTTTTTTGATAAAAGTGATATAATAGAGCCATGGAATCCAAAAAAATGAACTTTACAGACAACTTAATCAAACTTCGCAAACAACATGGTTACACACAGCAGTCACTAGCCGAGAAACTAAACTATAGTGATAAAGCCGTATCAAAATGGGAACGTGGTGAGTCATTGCCAGATGTTCAAACCATCGGAGACATAGCATATTTGTTTCATTTATCGATTGATGAACTGCTTTATAATGAACCAGAGAGCATTGAAAAAATATCGAAACAACGTGAGCAGAATCCTTATCTCATCAAATTAGCTTTTCTGATTGTTTCTTCTGTCTGGTTGTTAGCCATCTTTATTTTTGTAATACTCACACTTGTTTTAACAGAACGAGATCAGTTGTGGCTAACATTCATTTCAGCTCTCCCTGCATCAATGATTGTCTTTTTGGTATTCGCTGTTATTTCGAAACGAAGGCTTTTAATTTTATTCTTTGTAGGATGCTTAACGATATCTATTAGCTTATTAGCATTTTTAGTTATTGTTCACCCTTACGATTGGCTATTATTTCTACTACCTATCCCCATCGTTGCTGTCGTAGGTTTTGCACTCCCATATCGAAGATAAAACCCAAATCGTTGATGATTTGGGTTTTTTTGTTATATCTTTATTTTTCGATGTGCAACTGCCATAGGTAACTTATCGATATCATGTTGGACAACTTTCATCCACCTTGATATATCACCTGATATATAACGTGCATGATGGACATCCATCAACCATTTTTGATGAGAAAAAACATGTTGATAAGTTTCAGATAATTGATCAATCTCAATTATAATGCCCATGTCTTCAAACATTTTTTCTAACGAATATATACTTTCTTCTTCAAATTGAGGGTATTCATACATGCCTTTAAGTAAATCCTCATCTCTTTTTCTAAGAAAAATATATTCACCGTCATGAATGATGAGCGTTTTATACTGTATATGTTTTGGACTTTTAAGTTTAGTCAAGACAGGATATTTATCAACATGATCTTGTTGATATGCCATACAATGTTCAGCTAATGGACAATCTTCGCACTTCGGATTTTTTGGTTTACAAATCAACGCACCTAACTCCATCATCGCTTGGGTATAGATATAAGGATGTGCTTTATCAATATATGACTGATTGATCTTGTCTAAGTCTTTTTTATAACGTTCAACTCTCATGTCACGATCATCAGCTAAGTAGCGTGTTAATACCCTGATCACATTACCATCTAAAGCACTGTAAGGTTGGTTATATGCAATTGACATAATTGCTCCAGCAGTGTATGCACCAATGCCCGGAAGACTCATAACGTCTTCATGTGTCTTTGGAAACTCGCCATCAAACTTTTCAACAATGACTTTTGCTGCTAATTGCATATTTCTAAATCTTCGATAATATCCTAAACCTTCAACCATTTTCATGAGGTCATCTTCTTTTGCTACAGCGAGATCATGAATTGTTGGATAGGCTTTTTTAAATCGCTCAAAATAAGGTAATACCGTATCAACTTGGGTTTGTTGTAACATGATTTCACTAATCCAAACGTCATATGGATGCTTAGTTTCTCTAAAAATGAGTTTACGATGATGTTTGTTATACCATGCTTCTAATCTTTTGATATCCATTTATAACACCACACGTCGTACACCACAATGCTCAATGATATCATCAAATCTTGTTAATGATGACATCACAACACCATGGCATACAACGATAATTTTTTGATAATCAAGGTAATTATCTATCACTGATCTTACACGTTTTTGAAGTTCTTCGTAGGATTCCCAAGGATACATTTGATCCCTGAAAGATATACCACGATTTTTAACATATTCTTCAAATGATTTAGGAATATCAAAATCTAATTTAAACGTTTTGTCTGGCATCCATTCATGTAGATCGTTTTCTACGACAAGTGGTATTTGTGTAACACGTGAAATAATTGCTGCTGTTTGTAGAGCGCGCGTA
>CAZETB010000003.1:0-61757 GCA_964514865.1 uncultured Mariniplasma sp.
CCTGGTCCCTGAGGAAGGTGTCGGCCAGCGGCGGGATGTTCCTTTTGCCCAGGCAAGAGCTTCTTCTTTGGAATAAAAACTTCCAATCGGTTTAGTTGGATGTAGAAATGCAGGATCTTTTTCATCAACTAAAACTTGTGTAACAACCGTTGAGATTGGATGCTTAATCGCTCTTTCTCTCATGATATTTTGAATCGCATTTTGAATATGAAATCCGATATATCCTTGACTCATAGCTCCACATTCAGCAAACGGCATCATCGGTGTTGATGTCGATTCTTGAAAAGCAAGATTAATCATGCCAACTTGAGGACCATTTCCATGAACGATCACAATGTCATGATTCATCTCAATGAGTGGATAGATGGCATGAGCAACATGTGTTAATAAACGTTTTTGTTCCTCAGCATTATTGCCTAAAGCATTGCCCCCTAAAGAAATGACATATCTACTCATGTGAACCTCCTAAACTTGCATACATACAAGCTTTAATCGTATGCATACGATTTTCTGCTTCATCAAAGACAACGCTTTGATCAGATTCAATCACGTCATCTGTCACCTCAAGTGCACCATCTTTAACGGTTGGATAAGTTTGTCCAAATGTTTGTGCAATATCTTTACCCACTTCAGTATCCATGCCATGGAATGCGGGTAAACAGTGCATGAAAATAGCAGTTTTCTTAGCGAGTTTCATCAGTTTAGCATTGACTTGATAAGGATGTAAAAGTTCGATACGTGATGCCCAAACTTCTTTTGGCTCTCCCATGGATACCCAAACATCGGTATATAAAACATCAGCATCTTTCGCTCCTAAAGAAGCATCTTCTGTAAATGTTAGGGTTGCTCCTGTATGTTTAGCTATATCTTGACATGTCTTAATTAAGCTTTCTGTTGGCCATAAGTGTTTTGGTGCAGCCGCTGTAAAATGCATACCCATCTTTGCACAACCAATCATAAGTGAATTACCCATATTATTTCTTGCATCACCAAAATAGGTGAATTTAATGCCTTTTAAATGCCCTAGTTTTTCTTCGATGGTTAAAAAATCAGCCAATATTTGTGTGGGATGATATAGATCAGTTAATCCATTCCAAACGGGAACACCCGAAAACTCTGCTAACATTTCGACATCAGATTGAAGATAGCCTCTAAATTCAATACCATCATACATACGTCCTAGGACACGGGCAGTATCCTTAACAGATTCTTTTTTACCCATTTGAGATCCTGTAGGACCAATATAGGTAACGCCCATACCTAAGTCAAGTGCACCTACTTCAAAGGCACAACGTGTACGTGTTGAGTCTTTTTGAAATAGTAAAACAACATTCTTATCAGACAAAACTTTATGACTGATACCTTTCTTCTTTTCATCTTTCAATCGCTTAGCTAAATCAAGCAAATACTGAATTTCTTCGGTTGAATAGTCTAACAAAGTGAGCAAATGTCTACCTTTTAAGTTCATGTGTTTTCTCCTATATTTCTTCTCTTTCTATGGGCATACTCATGCATCTGGGGCCCCCTCGGCCACGTGATAATTCACTAGATTCAATCTCTAAAACGGTAATACCTGCATCTTTTAACATTTGGTTAGTAACATGATTTCTATCATAGACAATCACTTTACCTGGAGCAATCGCAAGTGTATTAGCACCATCATTCCATTGTTCTCTCACGCTTGTGATTTGGTCTTTACCACCACATCTGATGAGAGTAATAGGTCTATTTAAATGCTTTTCTAATACGGATTCTAATGAACCAACGACCTTATTGATACTAAAACGTTCTTCATTCTTTTCGATCTCAAAGACAGTGAGTTTGTTTTCAATACCTGGATGAATGGTGAACGTACCATAATCGACTTGGGTGAACACGGTATCTAGATGCATGAACGCACGACTCTTTGGTATATTGAATGCAAGAACCGTATGAAAGTCATCACAATCTTGAAATAACTTTTCAGCAAAATACTCAATAGCTCTTGGATCTGTTCTAGATGAAATACCCATCGCAACAACACCTTTGGATAAGACTAAGATGTCACCACCTTCAAGAGGATAACGATTGAGTCGATGATAAAAATAAGGCACTTTATAATCTTTAAATCTTGGATGGTAATTGATGATATATTCAGCAAATATTGTTTCTCTTTGTCTTGCTTGTGTACTCATCTTACTCATGGCTACACCCGTTCCAACACTTGAAAAAGGATCTCTTTGAAAAAGAATGTTGGGAATTGGATCGGTATAAAATGGATATTCATCCTCAAGCATATCCATGATGGAGTGTTTATTAGGTATTGTCACCTCATGGATTCTGATACCTTCAATCATCTTGAGGATCATGTCCTTGATAGGCATACCCGATAAGAATTGATAGAGTGCTGTTTTAATCGTATGACTTTTAATCTTAGATTCTTCAATAAACGAATTAATAAAATGCGAAATAACTTCTGGATGTGCTTCAAGAGCTTCAGTAATCATATCGGTTAGATAAAGAACCTCAACACCTTCTTTGCGTAATGTATCTGCAAAAAGATCGTGCTCTTCTTGAGCAACCTTTAAATAAGGTATATCATCAAAAAGTAATTTCTCCAAGACATCGGGTGTTAAGTTTTCCAGTTCTTTTCCCGGCCTATGTAATAATACAGTTTTTAGTTTTCCAATTTCTGATGTGACATGAATCATATTTGTGACTCCTTTCTCATTTTTCTTGGAACACGATATGAAACTTGGCAGGTGACTTCATAGTTAATCGTCTCAAGACGTTTCGCAACCTCATCTGTTGAGATTAATCCCCCAAAGAGTGTCACTTCATCACCAACCTTAACGGTTTCATCGATTTTGACAAAACATGCGTCCATACAAATAATGCCAACCAAGTTGTAGCGCTTGTTGTTAATTTCAACCTCGCCACCTTTATTTCTTCTTAACCAACCATCTGCATAACCGATGGGTAAAATTGCGATATGCTCGACTTCATCTTGTGCTTGATAATTGGCACCATAACCAACCGTTTCACCTTGATGAACGGTTTTAATGGTGACAATCTGTGACTTTAACTTCATCACTGGTAACAGTCCTGTTTGGTCTTCATCAAGCGATAAACCATAAAGTGAGATACCCAATCTAGCATGTGTGGTATAACTTATGTTCTTCTCATAACGAAGGCTTGCTGATGAATTTGATAAATGAATGATTCTAGGAAGATAAGGAAGTTTATGTATGATTGTTTCCATACGATTAACTTGCTGATAAAAGAGTTCATCTCGATCATTTGCAGTCGCAAAATGTGAGTAAATTCCAGCTAAGTCGTGCTCTGTATCTTTCATCTTTTCCATCCATGTGATCACAAATGTTTCATCACTGATCCCATAACGATGCATACCTGTATCAATCTTTAAATGACATTTCAATGGTTTTTTATATCTTAAAACAGCTTCTGCAATCGCTTCATCATAAACCGTGAATGCGATGTTATGCATGTGACAATATTCAAACTGCTGTTCCATAATCGGTCCCATCATTAAAAGTTCAACATGAGGATCATGTGCTCTAAGTTCAAGAGCTTCTTCTAATAATGAGACAGCAAACAATGTCACACCTTCTTGAATTAAAGCTTTCATGATCATGACAGCGCCATGACCATAGGCATTCGCTTTAATCACAGGAATGATATCCTTGGGTTTTACATGCTGTTTAACGAAATGATAGTTTTTGACCAAGGCATCGATATTTATTTCTGCCCAAGTTGGTCTATATGACATAGTTTTTCTCCACATATGAAGATGTCATTAATGACAAGATACCGCCATAGCTCAAACCGAAATGAATGACATCTCCTACTTTGTAGTTATCATCATCCAGTTCGACGATCAGATGATCAGATGATGAGCCTAACACGGTAACACCTGCTGGAGGTTTTAACTGATCTAAAGCAATATCTTGTTTACCAAGTGCTAAGATAGCGCGTTTAATCATGCCACGATCACTAAATCTAACGCGATGACCAAACGCATCAACCCCGATTTTACCTTCAGGTTTTGAAGGTTTAATCTTGAGTTCAATAATTTCAGCATCTAGTGTAAACACATCTTGGTGCATACCAATGATATCATTACCATATGCTGTTTCTCTACCACAAACCAACGCTTCTCCAACTCTTAATTGATTAATAAACTTAGGTAGTTTTTCATCCATAACGAGTGGAAGAGATGATGAATTTCCTCCTGAAATAATCTCACAGGGGTGGCCCATAATCTGTTCAACACGTTGCTTGATTTCATGTAGTTTTGTGTATGTCTTCTTTGTTGGTATCACACCTCCAAAACATGTCAGGTTTGTACCAATTCCCATGAAATGAATATGCTTCATTCTCTTGATCTTTTCAATCCAACGAATATCATCAAAATGATAAAAGATACCTTCTCTTAAATCACCAAGATCATACATTAAAATCACACTGTGTATTTTCTTTTGACGTCTAGCTTCTTCATTTAAAGCTTCAATCACTTCAAGTTCTGAATTTAACGAAATATCAGCATGCTCAATCACATCAGGAACTTCAGATAACATCGGAATACGAAGTAACATTTTTTTCTTTTGAGTAACCATCTGTTTCAAATTACTAATGCGTGAATCTGCAATCACTTCAATATCCGTTTGATTGATCACATCGATTAAAGGTTGTTCTGCACGAAAAACCTTGGATACTGGAACTAATTTAATATGTTGACGCTTCAAGAGATTCATCATATATCTCAAATTATCTTTATAATAATTCACGTTGATTGTCATTTTAGGAAACATGAGGATCACCAACTTTTTTCATTGTTTTACTGATTAATGCTTTGGTAGCTTCAGGATAAATCCGTGATAACACACCTAGCGATGCAAATATATAATGTTGATCGAGATAGATAGGAATATCTGCTTTAGGAACCAACTTCAACTGTCTACTCGTCAAATATTTTCTAATCATTTTCTCAGGGTCTTTCGCATGTAGTAATGCACCACCTGTTAAGCAAATGGCTTTAACCTGTGTGGTATCTTTACCACCCGGAATCACTTGATAGCCATTGGTGGTAAATACTTTTCTTAAATCACCTACATGACGATCCAGAGCTAATTCAACACAGCGCTCAGTCAGGTGATCAATCACAGTTAATCCTTCATCCGTTGTTGGAATGTAAGGTTCTTCATGTATAATCTTTTTAATGTCTTTAACATCCTTACCAAAGATGCGCTTGATATCATCATCTTTCCATGTCGCTAAAACGAGTTCTCTGTTGATGAAAACACCTAAGTCACCTTCAACAGTGCGTTTCATTTTTGGTTCACCTTCCAAATACTTTTGATATTCAGGTTTCGGTAAACAAATGCTATGAACATCGGTTGTAGCACCACCCACATCTAATGTCATTACACCATCAAACATCTCGTCTAATAAAAGTGTTGTTTCCATGACCGCACCAGGTGTTGGAATGATACCATGACTTACCATGTCAAACACATGGTTCATACCCCTCGCATGAATGATATGCTTTTCAAACGTTTGATAGATGGCTTCTCTGAGCGGCATGATATTAAAATCATCGATACGAGGATAGACATTATCAACAATTGAAATGTTTTCTTTATGCAGTGCTTTGATGCGTTCATGATTTGCAATATTACCCGTGTAAATAATTGGGATGCCTAACTCGACAACATCTAAAAGATTTTGATATGCAACTTCTTTTTCACCGTAGTCTGTGCCACCTGCAATGATAATCATATTAGGTTTGATACGTTTAATCTTTTCGATATGTTCTTTTTCAAGTCTGTTAGCTGTAATTAAATGAATGTTACCACCTGCATTAAGTGCAGCTTCTTTCGCAGCTCTCGCTGTCATATCATAGACTAAACCATGAACGGTGATCTTTAATCCACCAGCTGCAGATGATGATGCAAGAAGTTCATCATAGATTAACTCATCTGTATGTAAGTTTTTCTTTAAATCTTCGATCGCACCTTTTAAGCCTTCTCTCACATCGGTTTCTACCGTTGTTTGATGAACACCACGACCCAAAAAAGCCACCGGCTTTTGATGGATCATAAACGCATTCACAACGGTAGTTGTACTACCTATTTCTGCAACAAGTACATCAATCTTCATACATTTCCTTCATACGTTTCACAATAAATGAAGCGACATGACGTCCTTTCGTACCACGACTAAAACCTTGGTCCATACCATAAGAGCGTGCAAGTTCTGGTGTGACTTGTGTACCACCAGCAAGCAAGATCAATTTATCTCTAACGCCCTTTTCAATCGCATAGTTATGCAATTTCTCCATATTCTTATAATGGATATCATCATGTGAAATAATTAATGAAATCATAATGACATTCGCATGTAATTCGATAGCAGCATCAATAAATTTCTCAATCGGAACAGATGTTCCAAGATATTCATACTGAATACCATATTTTTCTATACCACCATGTTTGATGTCGAGAACTTCACGCATACCGACACTGTGTTCATCAGAACCACCAGTACCTGCAACAACTTTAATATGGTGATCTTTAACGTAAGCTAAGATGTCATCTTCTTCTAACACATCTTCTTTTTCAGGTAATACTAAATCATTCGTATCAATATCAAAATTGACAGTTCCCTTTAATTGAATTCTCGTTCCTTCAGCAGGGTGTAAGACTTCTTTATGAATCACCTCAGCTTGACTTAAGTTCATATTTTTAGCAACTACAAGTGCTGCAGCTTCAGCGGTTCTAATGTCCGTTGGGAAGAAAAGATCAAGCGTTACAACACCATCACCTAACCACTGTACTTCTGGTTTAATCAGTGAAGTCTTACGATATTTTTCTGTATCATCTAAACGATGATTGACATTGTCATTTTCATCAAGTTCATCGATATATTGAATGAGCTCTGGTTTTTCGAATGTTGATCCTCCAATGAGTTTTTCAGGGTGATCTTCACAAGAAGGATCGTATTGTTTCACATTGTTATACCCATAATGAGCTGTCACAGGTGCTAAATAATCTGATGCACGTTTGATAATGGTATTCGCTCCGATACCACCATCGATACTGCGTGCAATGCCATCACCCATGCGTTCTGGATAAAGTCCAGAATCAACAAACATACCTTGTTCAACCGCTTTAAAATAACCATCCATGCTGATGATTTCTTCCATCATTAAGATAGCTCTTTCTTGAATCTCACGCTTTTGATCATAGAGATATCCTGTCTTTTTTAATTCAAGCATGGATAATAAGTCATCCATACCCATCATAGCTTGTTTAGCAGTATCAAGTGCTTCAACGTTATAAACATGCCATGGGACATTTCGACCTTCATCAGGTGTAATCGTCGATTGAATATCTGCAGACGTTAATCTAGAAATAAGCAAATTCAAAACATGTGTGACAGTTGCTTCACGTGTTGATGAATCCATATATTTCGTATTCATCTGTGCACGCATCTTATATTTGCCAAGTAATTCACGAAGTGCAATCGCATAAGGCAAATTAATCTTGATATCAGGAGATGGTGGAGCAGCTGGTGGAACAGTTGATAAGCAAATTAAATCAGGACGTATACCAATACGTTCACTCATACGGCTATTAATCGCATGTTGAACTAAAAGTTCTGGCATAACCTTCCAAGCATCTCGCGCAGTGGCATTCGCATTATGTGCACCATCAATTTGAGCTAAACCACCATATGCCATAATCTTTTTACTTTCAGCAGCATCAACAAAGCTTCTAATCATGTTGATATTGCGATAAAGGACGTTATATTGAGGATCTTGGTGAGCGCCATTGACACCTTCTTCAACAAACATAACCGCGATTTCTGGACCAGCAACGCCAGATACATATGAATGATAATTAATGGGTCTTCCGACTTCATCTTCGATGAGATCTAAAGCTTTGCGTTGTGCTCTAACCTGTTTTCTCGTAATGGGGACACCACCAACACCTTGAGGTGTTCCTTCAAGTAATCCATCCATATGAGATTGGCCAGCAGTTCTAATGACCATGATGTGATCTGCACCATGCCATGCAGCCATTCTCATTCTTCTAATATCATCTTCAAAACGACCTGAAGCAATTTCAGTTGTAATCGTGGAGTCAGGTTGTGGATCAATGTTATTTAAATGTCTAGCACTCGGTAGTGGAATACTATTTTTTAAGGAAGGACTTGCTTGAATATAGTGAAAAGGTCCTAAATCAATCGGCATTTGATCACGCCAGATCCAACCTCTACGTCTAGGACGATAATGTTCTAAGTCAGTTAAAATTTCTGGAATATCGAGTTTATCAGTTGGCTTCATGTGTAAAAACCTCCGCGATCTTTTCCATTTCATGTGTATCTAAAAGCTTTAAACCAGCATCTCTCATGTTTAATTTATGTAACTGAGCATACTTAAAAACAACATGACCAGCACCATGTTCTAAAAGATGGTAATCCATCATTTTCTCGGTGATAGCTTTAGCTTCTAAACTTGAGAACCCCATCCGCATTAAAACACTTCTTTCAATTGCAGGTGTTGTATAACGATAAGCTAAATCAAGTAAAGGATCGATGATTTGATCTGTTAATTTTTCAAAATAAGCTTTTAGTTCGTGATCAGACATCTTCTTTAAATGTTCACTTCGTGTATTGTAATCATCATTTCTTTGCTTCATTGATTTCCTCCATCAATTGTTTGATTTCATCTACTGTTGTGTTTAATTCTTCACTTAAATAGAGATAATCTTGTTCAAACAACATCACTTCTTTATAGTGTTTCAAATAACTGAGTCTTAATGATCTAAGATCAAGTTCTTTATGCTTAAGCATACTTCCAGACGTTGGGAAAATGATGTTATGTCCAGGACTTTCTTCAAGTGGATTGCCGAGTTTTAATTGAATACCTCGGTCGCTTGCAAACGATATTTGTGCATTCATATGTTTACCAGCACCCGTGTATTCAGTTTCTTGTACAACGATGATCTCAGTATCTTTCATGTCTTGTGCGATACTAAATGCCATGGCTAAACTCGTATTTCCTGCAGGACCTCTTTCCATACCTTCAAGAACTGCAAGAGCTTCCGTGATGAAAAAGACAGATCCTTGATTGACGAGACCATAACGGTCCATATATCTTAAAGGTCTTGCTGCACTTCTTGGAACATCACTACGATCTGGAAATGTCGAAAACGGAATACCAAATCCTGTATGACCTGTCGTAAATGATTTCATGTTGAAATCAGAATCTGATGCCATGTGCAAACCTGATAAATCAACACTTGCAGCTATAATCTTTGTGTTAATCGCACCAGCTTTTTTCAATCCTCTAGCGGTACCAGTTAGATTTCCTCCACCTGCATTAGTCACAATCACTGCATCTGGAAAACGAAATTCTCTTGCCATCATATCAGTAGCAATCTCATAACCCAATGTTTCAATGCCCATTACACCATAGGGTGAATAGAGGGATGCATTAAAATAACCAGTTTCTTTTAATAAAACCAAGAATTCATAGAACAATTCAGGTCCAACAGATAGTTGAACAACTTCTGCACCATACGCTTGGCACGCTCTCGCTTTTTCAATGATTTCTGGTTGACCAACACCATTGGAATCATAACATTCTTGAACGATAATGCATTTAAGTCCTGCACGTGCTGCAAGTGCAGCAACTGCCGCACCGTAATTACCTGATGTTGCTGCTATGACACCTTTATATCCAAGTTTTTTAGCCTGATAAATCGACATCGCTGCACGTCTAGCTTTGAATGAACCCGAAATGTTTTGTGATTCATCTTTAAGAAAGATGCGTGCACCATGGCCAGGTTTTGCAAACTTTCTAGCGTAAGCTGATAATCTTTTTAATTCAATCATGGGAGTTTGCCCCACGTTATTTTCACGTTGAATACGCATCACATCTTCAAGAGTATAACCAGAAGATGCCATCATCTTTTCATAATCAAATCCGATACCTGGATATTCAAATTGTTCATAATCGAGACGGAGCGCATTTTTCATGATATCTTTCTTTTGATCCATGACAGATTGATAACTCATGATAAGTCCTCCGTTTCATCTAAAATGATTTTTCTAATATCACTTAGAATAGGGACATAGTGACCAAAACTATGGGCAAAATACGGTTCTTGTGACATCAATATGCCCGTTTCAATACGTTTGGTTGCTGTTTCTATTTCAACGACATCACCAATTTTAGCTTCTTTTAATAAACGACCACGAATACGCATCTCAAAAGGGACACGCATGGTATCCTTAGGTAGATTTTGTGATCGTTCATGAGCTGGTAATATGACACGATAAATTTCGACATATGTCAATGGCTGAATCATGCTTTTTTCCTCCCTTACACATAAAAAAAGGAACTCATTTCTTGTAAGCGCTTACCTATACATAGAATAACATTTTTATGTCATTTTGTATAGAGTTTCAGCACAAATAATAAGGAAAAAGGAAATCTTTTTATAGATTTCCTCAGAAATTAGTCGTGATCTAATAAATCTCTCATATCACCTAAGATAGCTCTTGGAACTGGTAGATCAATCATAGTTTTTAAACCAGGTTTAGCATTTAAAACATGTGGAATCATATTGACACACATCGCAATCGTACCAATACCACCATTCACTTCAGGTGTAATCGCCATGTGAATGTTGGGTGTACCCTTTAAGTTGATATAGTCCCCTGTCTGGGTACCTTCCAATTCGGGTTCAATTTGTTGTGGGTGAATCATATTGATAAATACATCACCATTAACAAGTCCTTGACCAGTCATATTGATACCTGCTAAATGACCTGCTTCAGCTTCGCCATATGGACTCTTGCGATAAATTGTTGTTATAATGGGTTCCATCTGTTGGGTGAAATCATCAAGTTTAACACCCAAAGCATCAGAGATCATGGATACTGATTCTTTAAAACCAACATGACCTGCAAGTTCACCTTCTGCAACACGGTGATGATATTCATCTAACGTTATACCGACACCTTGTTCATGCATCACAGTCGGTCCAAATGGAGAGAGTGAATTGACACGTTTCGCTTCAATATGTTTAACATCCACCATCGTTCCTGTTAAAGCAACTACAAGTAAGTCCATGATAAAACCTGGATTGATGCCCGTGCCTAAAACTGTGACACCAAATGCTTTCGCAAGATGATCAATTTGTTTAGCAAGTTCAGGTTCCGAAGCCATGGGATATGCCATTTCTTCAGCAGTACTGATGACATTGATCTTATGTGTAACAACCTTTTTAATTTTATCAAAAGCACCTTTAACAAAACTATCTGTACAAAGGAGTACAATGTCAGCTTGCTGGTGTTCTAAAAGTAAGTCGATTTGATCTGATATAAATACTTTGGGGTGATCCGAAACCACTTCTAATACATCGGTAAAATTGCGTCCAACGATACCGGGATTAAGATCACAAATACCAACGATTTCAACACCTTTTTTCATGAGTAACATTTTCGCCATACCGCGACCCATGGCACCAAATCCCCAAATGATAACTTTTATTCTATCCATAAATTTGCCTCCTATTTCACTTCATCAAAATAACGCCCAACTGTAAATAAGAAATCCGATAGACGATTAATAAATGCTAGTGTATATGTGTTGATGTCTTGTTCATCCGCTAACATTACCAATTCTCTTTCAGCTCTTCTAACTGTCACACGTGCTAAGTTAAGCCATGATGCAGCTTTTGTTTGATCAAGTTTGATAAATTTTTTGAGTGGTTCAAGAAAAGAATCGTAATAATCAAGACGATTTTCTAGCCAAACAACATGTTCTTCTGTCGTGATTTTCTTTTCAGGATTATTAAGTGCAATTTCATAAGCAATTTGGAAAAGTCTTTCATGAATTTCATCCATATCATGTAAGACTTCAGGTACTCTCATGTAATGTTTTCCCATTATGATAAATGCCATAGCTTCATCAATAGTACCGTTGACATGAATATGTAAATCGGCTTTACTAACCCTTTTATTGAATAAATCTGTTTGACCTTGGTCTCCACGTTTTGTATAGATTTTCATGTTTATTCCCTCTTCTTTTTCTTCTTTACTTTTGGTGCTGGTAATTCTTGATACGTCATGTCAATTAGCTTCATCAATGTGATGCGGTCATCTGTATTTTCAATCAAAAAATATGGTTTTGACTTGTCATAGAATTTCTCCATCACAGGATCTACAAGAAAATCCCTTCCAGCTTCTGTCGGTTTGATAAAGCACTTGTTATCAGCAAGTACACCTACCATCTTTTCATAGTAGAAAAGACCATATTCACCAAACATTTTTTTGAGTCTGATGTGACCTAAATCTCTTAATTGATCTTCAATGTAATCTTTGAAATCTTCAGATGTCATGTGCATCTACCTTTCCAGAGTATCCTAGTAACCATACAAATGCAATGAGCCAACCTAAAAGTTCTATTGCAATTCGCCATACTGGTAAAACGGTATAAAGAATAACCAACATAACAAGTATTAAAGCATTTAACATATGAATCAATTTTAGCTTTCTCTCGCGAGATAAAAAACCGTGGATCCACATAGCAACAAGAATAGATGTGATTGAAACACCATACATCAACTGATAGTTAGTCATTTGATATCCTAAGACCGTACTATCTAGTTCAACTTCTTTACCGTACATGCCAATTAAGAACATCGAAAGCCCAAACACACATAGTGTGTATGCCGTTGATTTTGATAAATCGAGATATCGATAATGCAACATCGTGATGATCGTAATCAGTAAACCTGAACTGATCCATGCCATATTGATGATCCAATTCCATCCATATGGCTCACTGCTTAGCTTATAAAATGTCATCTCTTTAAGTTGAATGGATTGACTTCCAACAATGATGGCTAGTAATACGATGATTATCCAAAGAACTGCAGGTATACTATATACCTTGTTTTTTATGTGATACTTCATGTATACTCCCCCATTCAAACATGATGTATAGTTATATTTTACCATACTCACGTGAACACCATTATTATCTACGAACTTTGATTAGTTTTTCTTTTAACAGTTGAACTGCAAATGATGCAACATCATAAGCATATTTATTAGGACCAAATCCTGCATCATATCCAAGTTCCTTAGCAAGCCCGTGATGAATGCGAGGTCCCCCAATGATGACAATGAAATCTTTACGTTTATTTTCCGCTTCTAAAAGTTCAATAAATGCTGTTAAGTTTTCGATGTGCACATCTTTTTGTGTCACAGTTTGGCTGATTAAGATGACATCAGCTTTAAGTTCAATGGCTTTTTCTAGTAAGACTTCATTATCAACTTGTCCACCTAAATTATAAGCTTTAATCCCTTTATAGCGTTCAAGTCCATAATTGCCATTATAACCTTTCATATTCATAATGGCATCAATTCCCACTGTATGAGCATCTGTTCCTGTTGATGCTCCTACAAAGACTAAAGGTTCTTCAAAGTTAACTTCTATATAATCTTCGACTTCTTCTTTACTCATCACTTTGTGGTCGACTTCAACCACATTGATTGTGTTTAGATCAACCATGTGTTCTGCGCGTCCATAGACGATATAAAAACTGAACTGATCAGATAACGCTTCATAATGTACAACCGATGGATCATGTAGTCCCATCTGTAACGCTATTTTCTTAGCAGCTTCTTCACCGAGTGGTGAAGCAGGTACTGGCAGTGAGAACGAAAGTTGAACTTTACCGTCATTTTCGGTATCGCCATAAGGGCGAATCCATGTAGATTTAGCTGACATGATGTTCCTCCTTCAAACGACTTTGCAAAAGAGTTAATACTGGATTTTGATAATCAGGATGTTTAACAAAAACACCTTGAAGTCCTTTTCCACCATCTTCATGTCGTGATATTTCTGCAAATCGACCTTTTTCAAGTGCTTTAAATAAACCTTCTTGTTTAATTTCTTTCAGTAGATGGTGTGCATGATTTAAAACATCGTGTGCACGTTTCACAATGATCCCATTAGGGTTGAATGTGATTTCATCGCCAAAGTTTTTAAATGCTTTTTCAATATAAGCAGCAATATTTAAAGCGATCGCACGGTCACTGATAAATGGTGTGTGAAGTGCTTCTGTCATCATACCTAACAAATGAATTGATTGATGTGATGTTACAGCTGCAACGTTAAATAAAGCATCTTGAACACACCCTTTAAAGATATCACCTGTCATATGTTTTGTAGGTGGCATATACTTTAAAGGTGCATGTGGGAAGATTTCTCTTGCCATTTCAGCTTGTGCAAGTTCATATAAGAAACTATTTTCAACTTCAGGACTAATTTCAAATGCATGACCTAATCCCATAAGTGATTCTTTCATCCCTGCCTTTTTGGCGAACTGCTCATTGATAAATTGTGAAGCTAATACGGTATGTGCATGCTCAAAAGCATCGGATGTCGTAAGGTAGTTATCTTCACCTGTGTTGATGATGATATCTGCATAACTGGATATGACTCTTGAGAAATACTGGTCAATCAAGGTACGCTTCATATTTATATCTCTAAAAATAATGCCATAAAGCGAATCATTTAACATCATATCAAGACGTTCAATAGCACCCATCGCTGCAATTTCTGGCATGCATAATCCTGATGCATAATTAACAAGTTTAATGTATCTATTTTCTTCTACTGATACTTGATCTAATGCTTCGCGCATTAATCTAAAGTTTTCTTGGGTTGCGTATGTACCACCAAAACCTTCAGTGGTTGCACCAAAAGGAACATAATCTAATAAAGATTGTCCTGTGCTTCTAATGACTGCGATGATATCTGCACCTTTTTTAGCTGCAGAAATCGCTTGTTTGATATCTTCATAGATATTCCCTGTTGCAACGATCACATATTTAGCTGGTGTCGATTTTAGTTCTGTTCTTTCAATCCATTCTTTACGAACTTCCTTCATACGATCGACTGTTGCTAAAGTTTTCTCAAAGAAAGGCATGAGTTCAGTCATATCTTTTTTGATGGGTAGATCGCGATAAATAGATAAGTCACACGATCCTAATGAGACACGTTTACTAATCTCCTGAGATGTTTCATCATGATCTTGCATCGCACAGATCATATAATGTGCAACACCTTTTGATAAATCTGCTTTCTCAACGAGATGATCAATAACCGCATTGACTAAAGGTCTACCAAATTCATCTACTCCATCGATACCTAACAATCTTAAAATCGTTCTTTCAACGGCAACCGTTGTATGTTGATCAATAAAAGATTGTACATCATCAGCAATACCTTTTGCTAAGATACGACATTCTTTAATGACCTCTTTGTTTAAATTAAGTTTATTTTCCATGGTTACCACCTATCCTTCACATTGATGACATCAATATCTATTATGTTTTTAAGTCGTGATAGAAAGATATCCTTATCATAATGATCTCCTGTTGGTCTAAATGGATTAGCGGTCACAAGAATTAAAGGACATGGCTTTATCACTTCAACTTGAATATGTAATATATCAAAAGCATGTGCTTTATGATGATCGATCAAAAGTTTAGATGGATCATCACAGATCAATGTGAAATCTTTTAATCTTAAATCAATCATGACATTGAGCAATGCCTCTGTAAATGCACCTCTGACATATATCCATTCAGGATGCTCTTCCAACTTTGTTAATACTTCTTTGAAACTAGATGCTTTCTTCTGGTCAAGAACAACTTCTTCATGCTCAGCATGAATGATGATGGCCTGTGAATGAATAATGTCATATGTCGTTTTGGGGTATTGAAACGTATCAATGATTTGCTTAGTTTTAGCAACTGTTTCATCCATTGAGGGAGAAAAAGCTGCACCTGTCGCTAAGACAATACCACTTAGTTCCGTCATCGCAGAAAATGTTTTTCTCGATAACGCACCATCCACAAAAATTCTTCTGACATAATGCTTCATCATCAACAACAATTCATTCATTTCATGATTTGTTGTCGGACCAGCAAGCATAATCGTACCTTTTGATAAAATTTCAACGATATAAACTTTACCTAATGCTGTATGAAACTTAGTTTCTTCCATGATACGATAATCAGCTAAAGCATGATCTAAACATCCTTTTGCAGTTGCAACCACCATACATGGATATACATCAATTTTAGGCTTCGGCAAAAAATTAACTTGATCTAAGGTTTCACCATCAAGACCAATAGATGTTAATCCCAACGGCTCATGGTGAAAAACATCAATCATCGCATTGAGTGTAGTTGTTTTTCCTGTATTTTTTGCTAAACCAATGATCCCAATGGTTTGATACTGATTAAGACTTTTTATCATGAATAATGCGTTCCTTACGTTTTAACGATTCCGGTTCCATCGATATTCTATTTCCTTCTAAAAGACCACTTACACCATCAAGTTTCGCTTTTTGACAGTCTTCACAGTGACATTCTGATGTGTAATGTTCGGGTTCACTATAGGTTGTAATCACACCCTCATAGTTTCTTAAAACCACTTTACCTGGTGCTTGTGAAATCACATAGTTTGGCATCACAGGAATCTTTCCTCCACCATTTGGTGCGTCAACAACAAACGTGGGAACTGCTAAACCACTGATGTGTCCTCTTAAACCTTCAATAATTTCAATACCCTTTGAAACGCTTGTTCTAAAGTGTTCAATACCATATGATAGGTCACATTGATAAATATAGTATGGTCTAACACGAATAGCAATTAATGTTTTTACAAGTTTTCTCATGGTATAGACACAATCATTCACACCGCGTAATAAAACAGATTGATTACCTACAGGAATACCTGCGTCCAACAGTTTATCAATGGCTTTTTTGGATTCAGGTGTAATTTCATCGGCATGATTATAATGTGTATTCACCCAAATTGGATGATACTTCTTTAGAATACCAACGAGTTGATCCGTGATGCGTTGTGGCATAACAACGGGGGTTCTTGTGCCAAAACGGATCACTTGCACATGATCGATTTCTCTAAGTTTCTGAAGGATATATTCAATGCGTGAATCAGATACTAAAAATGCATCACCACCTGATAGTAAGACATCATTAATTTCTTCATGTTGTCTAATATATTCGATCGCACGATCAACATTATCCATCTTCATGTCAGCATCTTTTTGACCAGCAAAACGACGTCTTGTACAATGACGACAATACATCGAACACATATCCGTGATCAAGAATAGCACGCGATCGGGATAACGATGTGTCAAACCGGGTACAGGTGAGTCATGATCTTCATGGAGTGGATCGAGTAAATCATTCTTTCCTTGAACCATTTCACCACTGAATGGCACTGCCTGTTGTCTGATGGGACAATGGGGATTATCTGGATCAATCAGTGTTAAATAGTATGGGGTAATGGCCATTCTTAAATGTCCTAAAATATGATGTATGGTATCTTCCTCTTCTTTTGTTAAAGGAATGTACTTTTTTAGCTCTTCAGCACTTTTAATTCGATGAGAAGTCTGCCATTTCCAATCATTCCAGTCCTCTTCACTGACATGACCAAAATACTTCTGTTTTCGTTCAAGATATCTTTCATTTAATTCTAGTTTCATAGTGTATTTCTCCCTTAAGCGTATTTCTTCATAAATAATTCTCTAAGTGCTTGATCATGTCTAAAAATAGCTAAAGTCGTCTCTGCATGATGTTTGGTATAACCATTACCAATCATCATCGTGACATCTTTTCCAACACCTTCAGCACCTAAAGCAGCTTTTGTAAATGATGTTGCCATACTGAAGAAGTAGACAATACCATCATCTTTAGTAGATAAAATCGATGTCATTTCTGTTGATGGTACGTTAACAACATTGATGGTTAGATCTGCCAATCGACCATCTGTTAAAGCCATCATCTTTTCATAGACAACTACGCTATTTAATGCGTTTTCCATAATGATATCATCAACTAAATGTAAATCTCTTAAAAGCCTAGCTTGAGCTTCTTCGTTGACTAAACCAATCACTCTACCATGCTTTCCTACTTTTTTCTTAGCCATATAGCTACATAACACACCTGATTTACCAGCTGCACCTATGATAAAGACAGTGTCATTTTCTTTGGCAAGTTTTTCTACTTGTGCTGGTGCACCACAAACATCAAGTGCAGCCAAAACTAATTTTTCATCAAGATCATCTGGAATCACAGCATAAATACCTGAATCAAATAAAATAGCTTTTCCAGAAATGGTGACCTGTTCATTACTTAAGTTGATGTCACAAATTTCTTCAATAAAAAGGGGGGTTAAAGATAGTGAAACCAATGTCGCAATCTTCATACCTTTCTTTAAACTTTGATCATGATATAAAGAACCAACCTGTTGAATCGTACCAATCAGCATACCACCGCTTTTTGTCACTGGGTTTTGCATTTTCCCTTGAGCTTTCACGATGTCTTTAATCATGTCTTTCATCTTATTCACATCATGTTCACAAGCTTCTTTCATCTGATGAAACGATGCGCTATCAATGTTTAAAACATCCACATCAATTAATACCTCGGTATCACCACAAACAGGGGTTGCATCAATGCGATAAGCAGCCTGTGGTAAACTTCCTTTCGGGTCAATAACGCGATGTGTTCCAAAACGTGATTCCATGTTACTTCCTCCTCAAGCCTAATATGTCTCTTGCTTCATCAGGTGTTGCGATTTCTCTACCATAGGATTTAGCCATCTTGACGACCTTTTCGACAAGTTCTCTATTTCCTTTCGCTAAAACACCTTTTTCTATAAATATATTGTCCTCTAAGCCCACACGTACATGTCCCCCATGCTTAATGGATAATTCCGCTAATGAAAACTCATACTTACCAATACCTGCAACACTGTAGGTGCATCCCTTTGGAATACTATCTTTTAAGAACAAAAAATCTCTTTCTTCACCAGTCATACCACCATTGACACCTAAAACAAATGAAAAGTGCATAGGATCTTTGATAAAACCTTTTTTATGAAGTCTTAAGACCATATCGATATGACCTTTTTCAAAACATTCGAGTTCAGGAAAAACGTGGTGATCAGCAATCACTTGTGCAAAGTATTTGATATCATTTTCTGTATTGACGAAAATGTCATCACCACCAAAGTTCAATGTTCCACAATCGAGTGTACACATTTCAGGGTTTAATTGAACTGGTTTTAACCTTTCATCTCTGCTCATGCCAACAGCACCACCTGTTGATGGTTGAATAATGACATCAGGGCATCGTTTTAAAATAGCCTTCATCACGCGCTCATAGCGTAATTTGCTTTGTGTAGGTCTACCATCATCATGTCTCACATGAAGATGAATGATTGATGCACCAGCACTATACGCTTGATAAGCTTCTTCAGCCATTTCTTTGACGGTATAGGGAATATAAGGAGAGTGTTCTTTGGTGACTTCAGCACCTGAAATCGCACATGTAATAATCAGCTTATTCATGAGACACTCTGATTTTATCCTTAGGAACAACACATGTTCCGTAAGCTTCTGTCACTAACACTCTTTCTTCTAAGACATCTGCTGCAGATGCATTGATATCTGGACGACTTGAGATGATCTTATAGCATGCAAAGTGCATCTTGCGAGATGTGTTACCCACATGCGTGATTTCAGCTTCAACTTCAATAAAGTCACCTGCATAAAGAGGTGCTAAAAAATCAACTTTTTCATAGGCTCTAAATAAGCCTTCATCACCATCATGACGAATGAGCAACTCGGTTGCTACATCACCAAAAAATGCGAGCACACGTGCACCATCGACTAAATTGCCTCCATAGTGTGCATCGTGCTGTGATAATCTTAAACGATGTAATACTTTCACGTTATACCTCCATGATTTTAACCTGATCAATGATCAGGGTTGCTTCTGTTTGTTGAATAATATCTTCGATTGAAACATCCGGATGACGCTCAATTAAATGAAGCCCATCATCTTTGACTTCAATCACACATAACTCTGTGACAATCAAATCGACCTTGCGGTATCCCGTGAGCGGCAATGTACATCTTTTTTTAATCTTAGGGATACCTTTGTTTGTATGTGTTGTAGCAATGATCACACGTTTGGCACCTTCAACAAGATCCATGGATCCTCCCATACCTGGAACGAGTTTTCCAGGTATAATCCATGATGCTAATGAACCTTCTTCATCAACTTCAAGTGTACCTAATACGGTGACATCTAAATGACCACCACGAATCATAATAAATGATAATGCAGAATCAAAGAATGCAGCATGTTTTTTCACAGTGGCAAACTGACCAGATGGATTGGTTAAGTGAACACATACCTCTTCATTAGAGGCTAATGGTCCAAGACCTACAATTCCGTTTTCACTCTGTAAGTAAATGTCTGAATCTTGAGGAATAAAATTGGCTACCATCGTTGGTATACCAATACCTAAATTAACTAAATAACCTGGTTTTAACTCTTTTGCCACGCGTCTTGCGATAAATTCTTTAGGATCCATCATGATGATACCTCCACTAAATAGTCTATGAAAGGATGTGGTGTAATCACATGTTCAGGATCAATGTCTTGGACGCGCTTTTCAACACATGCGATCACCGTATCACCGGCCATCGCCATTGTTGGATTAAAGTTTCTAGCCGAACCTTTATAAATTAAATTGCCTTTTTCATCGCTTTGATATGCACAAATTAATGCTAAATCAGCACCTATAGGTTCTGATAAGATATAAGGAACTCCTTTAATCGTAATAATTTCTTTTCCTTCTTCAACAGGTGTATGAATACCAGTAGGAGATAGGATGCCACCAAGACGACCTGCATATGCTCTAATCTGTTCAACAAATGTTCCTTGTGGAATCAGTTCAACTTCGATTTCTTTTTCACTCATCAATTTACCTGCATTGGGGTTTGTTCCAATGTGCGTAACAATCAGTTTTTTGACTTGATGATGTAATAATAATTTACCGACACCTTTTTCAGGGTAGCCAGCATCATTACAGATAATGGTTAAATCTTTAACTTGGGACTCAACAATCCAATCAATTAATGGTTCTGGTGTCCCACAGGTTAAAAACCCACCAACCATAATATGCATACCATCTTTAAGTAATGCTATAAAAGATTTCTTATCGATCCATTTATTCACACATGATCTTCCTTTCTTGGCATAAGCATTGCTTCTCCTGTTACGGCACATTCATTGTTTTCGTTAAATACTTCCGTTGTAAAGATGACTCTATTTTTTTCTGGAATGATGTCTTTTGTGGTGATCACAACCTTAAGGGTTGTATTGGGGTAAATAGGTTTTAAAAACTTAAGGGTTTGTGAGCAGTAAATCATGCCACCACCTGGGTATTCACTACCAAAAACCTTTGAAAATAGTGACCCGATGAGCATACCGTGAACAATAGGTTTCTTAAAAACAGTTTTTGCACAATATTCTTCATCAAAATGGGCTAAATTAAAGTCTCCTGTTACCTGTCCAAAAAGCTTAATATCGTCAGATGTTATCACTCTGTCATAAGTTCTTTGTTCACCACTTGTGAAATATTTAATCATGTTATGCCTCCTTTTTGGCAAAAAAATAAGAGAACTGTGTTAACAGCTCTCCATTTATGTTCAAAATGGCAATGAAGGAGGTGTGTCCTCAATCATCAAGGTCAGTTGCATGGACATGCATCTGAGCTTTCGGCGGCATACTCCTTCGACTGATCAAATGAATGTCCATTCTTTGCTTGATCATCTACACTGTAGACCGCACCTCTGTATCGTATCTATATCCATTATATATGATAGATGAAAGCGCTGTCAATGACATTTCGATAATTTTACTAAAGTAAAAGAATTAAATCCATTGACAGATACTTAAGGTTGTTTACAAAACATCAAATTAGGGTTATACTGTAGGTATAAAACTAAAAGGAGGATTCATGCATGAAAGGTTTTATCAAATTCAGTGATGATTTACCCTTGATTATTAAGATTCTTCTCGCATTACTTTGGGGCGTTTATTGGGGCATTTATCGTATCATTAAAGGTATCGATACAAATAATGTGACACTCATTATTTTTGGCATCCTCGTATTTCCATTTGGCTTTATCTTTATGATTATTGATACAGTATCATTACTTTTACACAATAAACTTGTTTGGCTAGCTTAATTCACCAAAACAAAATGGCGGTTCAAAGCGAACCGCCATTTTTTTCATGTCCTTCAAATTTCATCAACTGATCTGATAGTACATTTTTCAGTGGCTCATAGAGCCAGTAAATCGTAATAAAATTGGATACTGCCATCACCATTTCAAAAGGTAAGTCCATCACAAGATACGCCCAAAATGGCGCGTTAGTTATAAAGACCGCAGGTGGGATAAACATCCAGCCATAAACAAAACCAAAGAAAAATCCAATCAGTGCCAATCCTAAACTCGAATTGACTTTCTTTAAGAATGTTGAAAGGCTAATTGGAATAAGCATCCATGCTGCATACATGAAAGGAATGTGGGTTGGTAGAATTGAACCAAAAGGTGATAATAAATTGTATGCAATAATATGAATCGTAATGATCAATGACGTTCTTTTAAATCCCAGTACTTTCGCATATAAAACAATAAGTAATGTTGAAAATTGAATATTGGGTAAGACGGATAACGCCAATTGTTGCACAAAAAGAACCGCTGCACAAATCGCGATTAATGCGGTATCTTTAATTGCTTTATGGCTTAAACTCACGTCATCACTCCCATATTGTTTCAAAACAAATCATAAATTGATCACCATCTTGAAATGGTATATTACTAGGACCCACAGTTGTGAGTCTTTTTTCACCATCATCATATGTATAAAAAGCTAGAAAATAGTCTGTCCAATTGGTCATCACAGAAAAACCTTCTCCTGCAATACCTAAAACAACCTTTCCTTTGGCACCTGGTGTTGTAAATGAATACGAACACGTTTCATCAGGTTGATACGTTTGTGTCGCACATGTTAAATCAAAATGTCTATCTAAGATATCGTAAAAGGAATCACCCTCAACATAAGAGAGTTCTCCTTCAAAAACAGTATCTTGATTTTCATCGGTTATATAAAGATAGATTGAACCTTCATCTGTTGATACATTCTCAACTGTAAGTAATCTAATAGCAACTAGCGCAACTAAGATGACCATAACCGATATAAGTATTTTCACTTTAATATGTGACACGTCAATCGCTTCCTATTCGTTAATAGATAGATGCCATAAATTTAAAACAGGTGATGACCAGGAAAAATGCTGATCGCGGTAAATCTTATATAATGCTAATGCAGCGAACGCCTGTGGTGAAGAAAAAGCCATATCATCATTTTCATCATTTAAAAGGTATTTAAAACCATCTTCTCCCATAAAGGTCATTAAGGCTTCTACTAAATCAATATCTTCTTTCGTATATGATTCACCTCTGGGATCTTCACCAACTGCATATAAACCAATGATGGCTTGTGAAGTTGATGATGCATTTGCACTTCCCCATGATGTGATACCATCTTTCGTTTGAGCATTTTTAATGTAATCAATCATATTTTGTTGATATGTTTGAACCAAAACTTCGTTTTGGATCGATGAAATCGCACCTAATGCCATACCTGCATAATCAGCATCCATATATTCAGGTAGGTTGTTTACTAAATAGTTAGCTACTGTCATTCTCTTTTCTGATGATGCTTCACCAAATAATAGATCAAGGGTATTGATATAGGTTACTGCTTCATAGGGGTTAGCTGGTGATAAGGCAAGAAGTGCTGCTTCAGTATCACCTGTTGCTAAACCAAACGCTTTTTGAATAAGGGCTGTTCTAAACTGGTTACCAATCGTATCATTTGCTAAAGGTGGATAAGTTAAACCATCTAATGATGCCCATGTATAACCGTATAGATCAAGTTGTATCAAAGCAGATAAAACATACTGATTGATACCTTCTGTACTGATGTACTCCGAACGAAATCCATCTGTAAAGTCAACTAACCACTGATCAATCGTTACATCAAGTTCTGATAACATTGTTGATTCGATAAATGAAATCACCATATCCTCTTCATAGGTAATTTGATCAATCCCAACCATACTCATTTCATCATTGACGTAAAGACCTAAATAGTAATTATAGGTAATGCCATACTCTTTAGGATAAAACCCTTCAATACCATTGATCATCACACCCCACTGTGAGGTTGAATAATCGATATCAAGTTCTTCATCCATGAGTTCAAAGACAGACAACGTTGTATCTTCTGGATAATTGATGTCATGTGTTGAAATGACTTCACCAGATAAATCTTTAATCTCTACAACAAACGATGCTTCTTCTGCTTGACATCCAGCAAGCACGACAAAGCTAAAGAAAAATAAGACGATAAACCATACTTTTTTCATGCAAAACTCTCCTTTTCTCAAATAAAAAACCATACCTTTGGGGTATGGAAATAGACAAAAAGAGGACTTTTGCCCGTCTCAACCCCAGAAGATGACTTCGTTTTGACATCAGTGGTAGGTCTCCCGGCTTAACATCATCCTAATTTGCACCTTCCCGCTAAAGCAGTGGTCCATTGCATTTCGTCCGTATCACGGTTGCTGGGACAGCTCAAGAATATCACTTGATTCCCTGTTATGCTCATCTGAGCACCATCATGTCGATTCGATTAACTTCATTATAAGTCATAAAGAGCGATAGTACAAGACTTTTTTGCTTGTTTATAATGAATCTATTTTTCCTCGTTTATTTTCAAATGATTATAAACTTTTTTGAGTAAATGATCACGTGCTGTCGTGAGTTCTTCCATCAAATTTTTAACTTGTAAATCATATTGATGGCGTGCGATATCATCGGTTAAACCAGGAAGGTTAATCATCACATTCATTAAAGCTCCTACACCACCTGATGAAAGGGATAGAACTGCAACTCCTAAATCAGAAATGGTTTGTTTATTACCATAGGTTAAGATATAGTCTAATTGATGAATGGCAGATAATGAAAGGGTTGCTACCTTAAGGGGAACCATAATGCCCTCAAGGGTTGCTTCCTGTATTTTTTGATCCCTGATCAGTCTTTCGCCTTCGGTTTCTTTAGGCATCTTATATGCACTCATCATCATATTAAACGCTTCTGTATCAAGATCAATCAGTTGTAATAAAGCATACTTAATCGTTTCAAGTGAAGCAATGACATCTTTAAACTCGAGTTGAATAGCTGGATCTAATGCAAGAAACTTCTTTTTATCAACGGTTAAATGTCCAACCATACGAGCGAGTGCAACACCCATGGCTGACATGCATGATGACACAGAACCACCTCCTGGCGCAGGTGATTTGCTATCAACAGCACTTATGAATTCTTTAACGTTTAATTCAACTAATTTCATATGTTTTCCCTCACAATCTTTTGATGATGTACAACACATTGTCCTTTGATATAGACATCTGAAACATGATTAATTCCAAAATGATAAAGTATATAACTCAAGTTAGGTGCATCACATAAGATGATGTCAGCATCTTTTCCAACTTCTAAAGAGCCTTTTGAATGATCAAGTCCTAAATGATAGGCTGGATTGATCGTTGTTGCGTTCAAGACTTCTGCTGGTAAGAGTTTCATGTAGTTAGATGCTAGTTGCATAATGAGTTGAAAATTCTCCGTAGGACAAGACCCTGGGTTATAATCTCCAGCAATCGATAAAGCTACATTGTGACCAATCATCTTTCTTGCATTTGCAAATCCTTTTTTCAAATAAAACGATGTTCCTGGTAAAACATTTGCTACCGTGTTTGATTGACCTAGTTTGATCATATCTTCATCAGAGATTGCCATCAAGTGATCAACAGATGAACAACCTAACTCAACACCAAGTCCAGCACCACCAATGGGATGAATTTCATCAGCATGCATTTTGATACGAAAGCCATAGTGTTTGGCTTGTGTTAAGATTCTCTTAGTCTCTTCGATAGAGAATACACCCTCTTCACAAAATACATCTACAGCTTGTGCTAAATTGGTTTCACTAAGCCATTTTATATCATGAAGCATCTCTTTGATATAATCTTCTCTACGGTCTAAATACTCTTTAGGTACCGCGTGTGCACCCATATATGTTGATAGAACACAAACCGGGTGTTCATCGTTTAATCGTTGATTGACTCTAAGTTGTTTAGTTTCACATTCCAAGCATAATCCATAGCCACTTTTTGATTCAACAGTTGTCACACCATGCATCATCATGACGTCAAGTGAACGATATGCTTTATGATAAAGTTCATCAAAGGATGCTTCTCTTGTCTTTTCAACAGTACCCAAAATGCCACCACCACGCGCTAGAATATCTAAATAAGGAATTCCTTTTTGTAAATCTTCATATTCGTTTTCTCTTGAACCTGCGTGAACTAAATGGGTATGGGAATCGATTAAACCAGGTAGGGCAATACGGTTTTCTGCATCGATTAAGATCGTATCATGCCCTATAAAATCATGACCATCTCCTTCACCTATGCCACAGATCTTGCCATCTTTGATCGCAATAAAACCATCCTCAATCTCTTTGATCTTTGAAAGATCTGATCCTTTGACGGGTGGTATATGATTTGGGGTATAAATAGTTTTGATATGGTAAATGATTTTATCTGCTTGCATGATAATCTCCTTCGTTATATAAATGATTCGATAACCTTATCGTTAGAAAAATCTCTGATGTTCATGTAGTTAACTGCTAATTTCGTGATGTCATTTAAACTTGATGATACATCTAGTTTTTGATGATCACAACTTAAGTAATATTTAACTGAATCAGTCAAAGCTTCTAAAGGTAATAATCCTACAACCTCACAACTCATAACTTCAACATGGTAACGCTTAGCTTCCATCTTGACAGTTTCTAAGATACGATACATAGGATTTTTCTTGAAATCTAAAATATTCATCGTCACTTGAACGTGACCCTTTTCTTCTAAAAGTGCTGGTCCTGCTTGAATGTATTGAAAGCCACCTGAAGATGCTCGAATTGCTTTAGCGATGGCTGACGCTACTTTAGTTTCTTTTGTGTTTAAGTCAATATTAAATGCAATCAGCGGTATTCTAGCACCAATTGCTACAACTCCAAATGTTTCATGAATGTGTGATGGACCGTAATCTGGTTTCCATAAATCTTCTTTAATTTTATCTTTCATACCTTCAAATTCACCTTTTCTAATGTCAGGCAAATTGATGCGCTCTGGATGTTGTGCAGCCTTTGCATAAAGATAGACAGGTATCTGATACATAAATGAAACATGATCAGCTAACATTTTTGCATATTCAATACATTCATCAATCGTGATATTTGAAATTGGGATGAATGGACAGACATCAACAGCTCCCATTCTGGGGTGTTCACCCTGATGCTGATTCATGTCAATCAAGTCCATTGCGAGCTTAAAGAAGGCAATCAGTGGCATGATCATGTGATCAGGATCACCGATTAATGTAATGACTGTTCTATTATAATCTTTATCAGGTTCATAACTGACGAGTTTGAAACCTGGTTGATCTTTAAGTGGTTGAACAATTTTCTCTATTTTATCTAAATCGCGACCTTCACTGATGTTAGGAACGCATTGTACTATTCTCATTTGGTTAATCCTTTCATGTGCTTTTTCATCGCTTCTTCAATCAAACCATCATCACTTTGATAAGGTAATGTAATACTAGCGTGTTCTTCATCTTCATTGAATAACTTAGCTGTTTCAATCGCATGATCATTTTGTGCCCAAGCTCTTCTTGAGACACCCGCTATGACATCATAAGTCATCGCTTCTTTTAAGATCTCATCAACACGCGTCGAACCGTCTAAAACCATGCCATAACCACCATTGATCGATTTACCAATACCAACACCACCACCATTGTGCAACGCGACTAAACTCATGCCTCTTGATGCATTACCGAGTGCAACATGCGTTGCCATCTCAGCCATGATATTAGAACCATCTTTAATGTTCGCTGTTTCTCTAAATGGTGAATCTGTTCCACCCGTGTCATGATGATCACGACCTAACATGATTGGACCTACGATACCATCTCTAACTAATTCATTAAAGCGTAAAGCAATCTTTAACCGACCTTTTTGATCTTGGTATAGAATACGAGCCTTAGTTCCTACAACGAGTTCATTTGCTTTTGCTTCTTTAATCCACATGTAGTTATCATAATCTTGGAAACGACGATCTTTAGGAATAAGTTTCATGGCTTCTTGATCGGTGATATCTAAATCTTCTTGTTTACCCGATAAGCAGACCCATCTAAACGGACCATATCCATAATCAAATAAAAGAGGTCCCATCAATTCTTCAACATAAGATGGTTGAACAAAACCATTTAAGTCATTGATGCCATTCTTGCAAATCGATGTTACACCCGCATCATATACAGACTTTAAGAATGAATTACCATAATCAAAGAAATATGTTCCTTGTTCAACAAGTTGTTCAATGTAATGGTAATGTTTGATCAGTGATGCATCAACAAGTTCTTGAAACTTCCCTCTATTGGATGCTAACATCTTCGTTCGCTCATCAAATGAAAGTTGATAAGGACAGTATCCTCCATCATACACAGCATGACATGAGGTTTGATCACTTAGTAAGTCAATGTGAATTTTCTTTTCAACAGCGTATGCTAATAAATCAACAATATTACCATGGTAAGCAATCGCACATCGTTCTTTCGAATGAATGGCTTCACTGGACCATTTAAAAGCTTCTTCAATATCACTCGTTACTTTATTAATCCAACCTTGCTCATAGCGTGTTTGAATGCGAGATTGGTCAACTTCGGCAATAATACCGACACCACCAGCAATGACAATCGCCTTACCTTGAGCGCCACTCATACCACCCAAACCTGATGAAACAAATAAGCGTCCAGCAAGGTTTTGGTCTTCAGGAATATGAAGTTTCAAACGACCTGCATTAAGCAAGGTTGAATAGGTTCCATGGACGATACCTTGTGGACCGATATACATCCATCCACCTGCAGTCATCTGTCCGTAATTGGCTACACCAAGCGCTTGTGCACGTTCAAAGTCATGATGATTATCATAAAGACCTACCATCAAACCATTGGTTAAAATAACACGTGGTGCACGCTTATGACTTTCAAATAATCCCAAAGGATGACCAGACATCACTGTGAGTGTCTGTTCATCTGTCATGATACTTAAGTATTTTTTAATCAGGTGATACTGCATCCAGTTTTGACACACCTGACCTGTTTCACCATAGGTTACTAATTCATAAGGATAAAGTGCAACTGCAGGGTCAAGATTGTTATCGATCATGACCATTAATGCTTTACCTTCTAATGTATGTGCTTGATAGGTATCAATAGGTTTTCCATAGATGTCTTCCTGTGGTCTAAAACGATACCCATAAATGCGACCTCTTGTTAAAAGTTCTTCTAGAAACTCAGGAATTAAAGTTTCTTGCCATTCAGATGGAATATAACGTAATGCATTCTTCATAGCAAGTTTGATATCATCATTTGATAATTTAGCACCTCGCTTAGGTGCTCTTCGATAATTTGGATTAAATGATTTTTTAGTTGGTAACTCAGGGAAAATATCTTTAAGTGAGATACTTTTCAAATCATCACACCTCCTTAAAACATGCGTTATAAAATTCATCTGTCATCAAACATTTTTCGACAGCTTGTATATGAACATAAAGTGGTTCATCATGTTCGATAAAAGGAACAATCTTTCTAATTTCGTTATAACAGCGTGATGTGAATGCCCCAAGTTTCATATCAGATCTAAAGTCAATAGCCTGACATGCTGTTAACATTTCAATAGCAATCACTCTTCTCACATTGTCTAAAATGGTTTTTGCTTTTCTTGTAGAAATAGAACCCATCGACACATGATCTTCTTGATTAGCTGATGAAGGAATGGAATCAACAGATGCTGGATGAGCTAATACTTTATTTTCTGATACGAGAGATGCTGCAGTATATTGAGCAATCATAAATCCAGAATTCACACCTGAACATTTTGCTAAAAAAGGTGGAAGACCATTTGATAAATGAGGGTTCACCATACGCTCAATGCGTCTTTCGCTGATATTGGCTAACTCGGATAATGCAATACCTAAATAATCAAAGGTCATTGCTAAAGGTTCACCGTGAAAGTTACCTGCACTAATCGCTTCGTTGATGTCATTGAAGATGAGTGGGTTATCTGTTACAGCATTCATTTCACGCTCTAAAACCATCTTGACGTGTTCTAGAGCATCATAAGATGCCCCATGAACCTGTGGTGCACAACGCAATGAATACGCATCTTGAACACGAAGTTCATTTTGTTTGGTTGTTCTCATGCTGCCATTTAACATACGTCTGATTTCAGCAGCCATTTTGATTTGTCCTTCTTGACGTCTTAATTGATGAACGCGATCATCATAGGCATCCATAATACCTCTCAAAGCTTCCATCGATAACGATAATGATAAATTAGCATAATCTAATAAGCGATAACTATCATATAAGACTAAACCACCTACAGCGGACATCGCTTGAGTTCCATTGATTAAAGATAAACCTTCTTTTGCTTTTAAACCATCCAAAGGTTCAACCCCTGCAAGCTTCAAAGCTTCTTTTGCTTCATAACGAATACCTTGATATTCAAGTTCTCCCATGCCTATTAAAGGAAGGCTCATATGCGATAAAAGAGCTAAGTCACCGCTTGCTCCTAAACTTCCTTTTTCATAAACAACAGGAATTAAATCTTTATTTAAATATTCAAGTAATTTCATGATGGTTTTTTCTCTGATACCACTAAACCCTTGAATGAGTGCATTGATACGTAGAACCATCATTGCTCTTACCGTTTCTTTAGGAAGTGGATCACCCACACCACATGCGTGACTCATTAAAAGATTTGCCTGTAATTCTGATAACTGTTGTTTATCAATCTTAACGTTGGCTAAATGACCAAAACCGGTGTTGACACCATAGACAGCATCATCACCGTTTGCGATATGTTTAACAATTTCTCTTGCTTTATTGACCTTGATTAAACTTTCTTCATCAATGGTTACTTCTTCAAAATCTCTTGCGATACGTTTAAGTTTTTCTAATGTTAATGTCGATCCATCAAGTATGATCATAAATTGTTCACTTACTTTCTGCGATTAAGCATGCAAGAGCAATCGAATAGAATTTACTTTCTTTAGAATCAGCTCTTGAGGTTAAAACGATAGGTTTTCTAGCACCTGCAATCACAGATGCACTTTTTGCATCTGCTAAAAACATCATGCTCTTATAAAAGACGTTACCAGATTCGATTTGAGGCATCACAATAAAATCAACATCGCCTGCCATAGGATCCGTAATGCCTTTATGGTGTGCAGCTTCTTCATTAATCGCGTTATCTAATGCGAATGGTCCACCAATGGTACAACCTTTAATACGATTGTTTTGATTGCGTTCGATTAGTTCAACAGCATCTAATGTTGCTTGCATTTTAGGATTAACCTTTTCAACGGCTGCAATCATGCCTACCTTAGGTTGTTTAATACCTATTGCATGTAAGACTTCAACTCCATTTTCAATGATTTCTTGTTTGATGTTAACATCGGGATCGATATTCATCGCACCATCTGACATCATCAGAAGTTTATGATATCGTGGAATTTCCATCACGCTCACATGAGAGATACGGTTAGGTGTTCTAAGACCAAACTCTTTATCTAAAGCTGCTCTTAATATCACAGATGTATCAACAAATCCCTTCATCAAGATATCGCCATCACCTAAAGATACACGTTTAACAGCTTGTTCAGAAGCTAAAACTGGATCTTTTACATCGATGATTTCATAATCAGAAAGTTTTGCTTTTAGCTCATGTAAAATAGATTCAATTTCTTTTTGATCACCAATTAAGACAGGATGAATTAAATTGGCTTCTTTTGCTAAAACAACAGCTTCTAAAACAGGATGATCGTTCGCTGCAGCTACCACCATTGTCTTTTGACTCAACAGTTCTGCACGTTTGACTAAATCTAACATTGTTTTAATCATATATAATCCTCCTTGTTATTGATATATTTTGGCTTTTTCTTCACCATTTAAAACACGAAGTGCACCTGCAGCTAAAGCTTCCATTTCATCTTCGCCTGGATAAACCATAACTGGTGCGATAAATGCAACACGTTCTTTTATCAAATCTACTGTCAGTTGATTATATGCTAAACCGCCCGTTAAAACGATGGCATCAACATGACCTTTTAATACGGTCGCATAAGCACCGATTTCTTTGGCAATTTGATAGCACATGACACTAAAAATAAATTTAGCATGTTCATCTCCAGCTTGAATTCGCTTTGCAATAGTAGCACCATCGTTCGTACCTAAATATGCGACTAAGCCGCCTTGACCATAATTTTTTCTTTGAATTTCTTTTAAGGTGTATTTGCCTGAAAAAATCATTTTATATAGTGGTCCTAGTGGGACTTCACCACTGCGTTCTGGTGACATAGGTCCATCTCCATCTAATGCATTATTCACATCGATAACACGACCTAAATGATGTGCTGCAACACTGATGCCACCACCTAAATGAACAACCACTAAATCAAGTTCTTCATAAGGACGTTTTAAATCTTTACTTGCTTTTCGTGCAACTGCTTTTTGATTTAATGCATGAAACAAACTGTCACGCTTAATTTCAGGCATACCCGTATATCTTGCGATATCATCCATTTCGTCAACTGCCACAGGGTCAACAATAAAGCTAGGAATGTGATAACGATCTGCAATCGTCTTAGCGATGATGCATCCTAAGTTAGATGCATGTTCGCCACGTTTTGCTTCTTTCACATCTTGAAGCATTTTATCTGTGACTTCATAGGTGCCACCAGGAATAGGTTTCAACATACCACCTCTTCCAACAACAGCATTGAGTTTTGATAAATCAATATGTTCTTTATTAAGTTCTTGCATAATCGCATCCATGCGGAAGTCATATTGATCAATGATGTGTGGATAAGATAAAATTGTCTGTGAATCATGTTTGATATTCGATGAAAAAATGCACTTATCATCTTCGTAAACTGCCAATTTTGTTGATGTAGAACCTGGATTAATAGCTAATATTTGGTATGGCATAACATTCTCCTTAGTGTATGTTTTTTATTTAATGGGTCTAAATGTTGAAGTGAAATGTCTTAAAATGGGTGATTCATACATAAATTCATAACCTTTGATTTCGTTACGGTGCTCATAAACATGAATCACAGCATCAGCAACCACATCAAGTTGATTATATGTATAAAGTCTTCTTGGAATCGTAAGACGCATGAGTTCCATTTTACTTTCTAGATTTTTATGGGTATCAGGGTCACGTCCCAATAAAAGTGATCCAATTTCAACAGCTCGAACACCAGCTTCAATATAAATTTCATTAGTTACAGCTAATGCTGGAAATTGATCATATGGAATGTGAGGTACAAACGCCTTGCAGTCAACAAAGACAGCGTGCCCACCTACAGGATACTGAATAGGAACACCTGCATCATGCAGACGATCACCTAAATAGCGAACTTGATCAATACGATGTCTTAAGTAGCGTTCATCCAGTGCTTCCATAAGACCTACGGCTAATGCATCCATATCACGTCCGTTAAGACCACCATAAGTTGGGAATCCTTCATAAGGAACAACCATCGTACGACATAGATTGTACAAATTTTCATCATCTTTAATCGCGATGATACCACCCATATTGACTAAACCATCTTTCTTCGCACTCATTAAAAAGGCATCAGCATAACTGAGTTGTTCTTGTGCAATGTCAAAGATTGATGTGTTTTCATATCCTTTTTCTCTTTCCTTAATGAAGAAAGCATTTTCTGCATAACGTGCGCCATCGATAATCATTTTGATGCCGTATTTATCGCATATTTTTCTTGTTTCTTTAATGTTTTGCATAGAAACAGGTTGACCACCTGCAGAATTATTAGTGATGGTCATAATGACACCAGCAATGTTTTCTTTCCCTTTTTCGAGAATGGTGTTTTCTAAACATTCAAGGCACATGTTACCTTTAAAATCATGCCAATGTTCAATGTCATAACATTCAGGTACAACACAGTCAATCGCTCTGGCACCTGCAAGTTCAACATGTGCTCTTGTTGTATCAAAATGGATGTTAGATATATAATACATACCTGGTTTTGTAACGAGCTGAGGTAAAAAGACCTTTTCAGCACCTCTTCCCTGATGAACAGGAATGAAATACTTATAACCAGTGATGTTTTTAACAACACTTTCTAAACGATAAAAACTGCGGCTACCCGCATAAGCTTCATCACCTGTCATCATGGCTGCCCATTGATTCTGACTCATTGCGCCAGTACCAGAATCGGTTAATAGATCAATATAAACATCATCGCTTTTCAAAGAAAAAGGGTTAAACCCCACATTTTTGAGTAGGTTGATGCGTTCTTCTCGCGTGGTTTCTCGGATGGGTTCGACCATCTTAATACGGTATGGCTCTGCCATATACTTTTTATCCATGAAACGTCTCCTTGTGTTTGATACCCTTATTATACATAATAAGACTGAAAAAATAAATAATTTCTGAAAGCGCTTTATATTTTCACATTTTTCCATATCGTTTACATGAAAACATCAAAAGTTGTTTCATATGTTACAATAAAAAAGGGGATGCATAGGAGGTATAACTGTGACAGATAAAGAACGTTCAATAGTGCGACATAAAGAATTAAAAGGAAAAGTGGAAATGATCTCAAGAGCTGAGATTCATTCCAAAGATGATTTAGCTATTCTTTACTCTCCTGGTGTAGCAGAGCCCTGTTTAGAGATTGCTCTTCATCCAGAATTATCCTATACATATACCAGAAGACATAACACGATTGCTGTCATTACAGATGGTACTGCAGTCTTAGGATTAGGAAACATTGGACCTGAAGCGGCGATGCCTGTTATGGAGGGAAAAGCTATTTTATTTAAACTTCTTGGTGGCATCGATGCGATCCCATTATCAATAGACTCCACTGATCCAGATCGTATTATTGAAACCGTCAAACTCTTGCATAAAAGTTTTGGTGGCATCAATCTTGAAGACATTTCAGCACCTCGCTGTTTTTATATTGAACAAGAATTGAAAAAAGTGTGTGATATTCCTATATTTCACGATGATCAACACGGTACTGCTATTGTCGTGGGTGCAGCGTTAACCAATGCATTAAAACTTGCAGATAAAAAAATAGATGAGATTAAACTGGTTATTAATGGTGCTGGTGCTGCCGGGACATCTATTGCACATTTCTTGATGTCACTTGGTGTTAAACACATGGTCGTTTGCGATAAACAGGGCATCTTGGTTCGTGGTGATCAAAGTTTATCAGTCAATCATCAAGCATTAGCACATTTAACAAATCCCTATTTAGAAAAAGGCACCCTTAAAGATGCCTTAAGGGGTGCCGATGTTGTTATCGGTGTTTCTGCAAAACGCGTGATTTCACAAGACATGGTTCGCTCGATGAATTCAAAACCTATCATCTTTGCGATGGCTAATCCAGAACCTGAAATAACCCCTGAGGAAGCTTATGAAACTGGAGCATTTATCGTTGGCACCGGTTCTTCTAAGTATCCAAATCAGATCAATAATTTACTTGCTTTTCCTGGCATCTTTAGAGGAACACTTGATGCCCACGCAAAAGATATTACACATGATATGATGAGAGCTGCATCTAAGGCTATCAGTGAATATGTTACAGAGGATGAATTATCACCTTTTAACATCATCCCTAATCCCTTAGATCCAAAGGTTCACCAAAGGGTTGCTGAAGCAGTTAAACAAGTAGCCATTGAAACACATGTTGCTAAAACATATGAATAAAGGGACCAAAATTTGGTCCCTTTTTTGTTGTTTAACTATGTTTAATTATGCTGCTGGGTAACTTGCAAACCAACCATCTAGTGTTGCACTCATACCAAACTTGATAGAATCAGCTTGATAGCCTAATGCTCTTAATATCGCAATGGTTTGTCCTGCTGTTTGACCAGAATAACATGCTACATACAGTTGACCTGCTGGAAGTTGGCTGAAATTTTCTTCCATATGTGCTCCAAATGGTACATTTACTGCGTTGTCAACATGAGAGGTTGTATAATCTGCTGCGGAACGAATATCAACAACTGTTGCAGTTCCTGCATCCACTTGAGGTTTTGCATTAGCTGCTGAAATGATATGACTACCTGAAGTAGCGATATCATTGAAGTAACCTTTCACATAACTGAGTAGGAATGGATCAAATGAAGCATTTGATGCATTTAATGTGTTAACGGTTGTTTCATGATATGTTGTTTGATCAACAGCACCACCATAGGTGTAACCTGACTTAATACTGAATGCTTGAATTCCTAACATACGAAGATTAGCAATCGCTTGTCCTGCTGTTTGTCCTGAGTAGCAATAAACATAGACAGGTTGATCAGTAGGTAACATCTCAACGATATTTGCTAAATCAACACCAAATGGTGCATTGATTGCGCCTTTGATATGCGCTGTTGCATAATCAGCTGCAGAACGAATATCAATCATTAAAAAGTCTTCTTCTGCATCAATCTTTGCATAGATGTCAGACCAATTGATTAAATAATTTCCAGATGCTGGATAGTTTGCAAAAAACGCGTTGGCTGCATTTTTTCTCACCATGGTTGCCCAACCGTCTAAGGTTGAACTCATGCCATATTTGATTGAATCAGCTTGATATCCCATAGCTCTTAAAATGGCAATCGTTTGTCCTGCTGTTTGTCCGGAATAACAAGCAACAAGAATGTGTTCATTAGGAAGGTTTAAGAGTTCTGATTGCATTCCTTTACCAAAAGGAATATTGATTGCGCCTTCGATGTGTCCAAGAACAAAGTCTGCTGCTGAGCGAACGTCAACAACTGTGACATCACCAGCTTCAACTAAAAGTCTTGCATCGTTAGCTGCGATGATATGACTGCCACTCGTTGCGATATCATTGAAATAATCTTTAACAAACGTTAAAGCAGCTTGATCAAATTTAGCGCCAGCATCTGGCATTTCATTTGCCTGAGTTGATAAATTAGCGGTAAACTGCGAAGCACCACCATTGACAAAACCAGACTTAACTGAATATGCTTCAATTCCTAAAAGGTGAAGCAATGCAATGGTTTGTCCAGCTGTTTGACCGGAATAACAATAAACATAAACAGGTTGATCTGTTGGTAATTTACCAACTTTTTCTGCAAGGTCAGCACCCCAAGATGCATTGTATGCACCTTCGATATGATTGGTTGCATAATCAGCTGCTGAGCGAATATCAACGATGAATAAATCATCACCAGCATCTATTTTAGCAATGAGATCTGTCCAAGAAATTAAATAACTTCCTGTATCTGGATATGTTTCAAAATATGTTTCTGCCAATGCTTTAACATCGGTTTCTTCTTTACAACCAACAAGCATTGTCAATGAAATTAAAAATAAGAATAGTGTTACTATTTTTTTCATGTGTTTATCCTTTCTATAACCTATCCGCCACATCCACCAGATGGTGGTGTACTTGGTTCTTGATCGCCACCAGGAGCTGCTGGGGCTTCGATATCATAGTATTCTAACCATGAACCATCATAAATACGAACATCTTTAAAACCTGCATTTTTTAATGCCACATAGGTATCAGCTGAACGCATGCCACTGTGACAGTAAATGATAATTTTTGCATCTTCAGAAACACCTTTTTTAAGGTAGGTTAACTGAATGTTTCGAATGGATTGAAATTCACCATTCACATAATGGTTACTTGTGAAGAAAATGTTGATGGCACCAGGAATTTTACCTTGTGCAACTTCTGATGAGTTTCTTGCATCAATAATGATCGTATTTTCTTCTGCCATAACAACCTTTAAGTAATCGAGTGAAACAATGAGTTTCTTTTCCTTATCACCTGCAACATAGGTTGCTGCTGGTAATGTCTTAACAGTGCTTGTTGTGTTTTCACCTGCATCAACAAGTGCATCTAAACCACCACTGATCACTTTGACATTGAAATTACCATACATATTGAGTGTCCAAAGAACACGTGATGCATGCATATTTGAAGTGCGATCATATAAAACTAAGTGATCATCAGCAGTAATACCTGCTGCACTCATGATAGTTTCAATAACATCTGCTTCAGGAAGCATGTTATCATATGGTTCATTGACTGCAAGTGTACTATAAGGAATATTAATAGCTCCTTCAATGTGTGTTGTTGTATAGTCTTCAGCTGCTGAAACATCAACTAAGATCGCTTCATTCGCATCAACTAACGCCATCGCATCTTTTGCAGTGATGATATATTCACCTGTTGTTCCAAAGTCAAATCGAGAGCATCCAGCAAGTGTCAACACCATTAAAAGAACGACGACAAACGTAATTTTTTTCATAGTTTTTCCTTTCTCAATGCTTTTATTTTTGACATAAACAAGCATCAATGCTGTGTTTATAGAGATTATCTTCAAACACGTTTGACACTGCACCATCTTTAATGACGACGATGGATGGAATCTTAGTGATTGGGAAACGTTTTGCTAATCCCTTTGATTTATACGTATCAATTCTAAAGAAATTGAAATCTTTATGGCAGCATTCAAGTTCTTGAAGCATACCCAAAATTTCTCTTTGAACTGGATCAATCGCATCATAAATATAGGCGACACAATTATCTTTCATAATCTGTTGTTCAAAGATTTCTGATTCTGCGATATATTTTTCTGCCATAACACCTGCAACAGCTGCATCCCCCACACAGGTTGCTACTTGTCTTAAGAATTTGTCTCTTACATCTCCAGCTGCAAATACGCCAGGGACATTGGTTTCCATATTTTCATTGGTCTTGACATAACCATTAGGTGTCATATCAATAATGCCTTTATAAATAGCTGTATTAGGAACATAACCAATAAATAAGAAACATGTGTGACATTCAACAGGGATTAAATCACCTGTTCTTAAGTGTTTAAACACAACTCTTTCAAGTTCACCATGTCCTTCATATGAATGAACAGATGTATTCCATAAGAATTCCATCTTTGGATTTGCTAATGCTGCAGCTTTTGCTGTTTCATTACAATCCATTTTGCCTTCTTCATGAAGAACTGAAACGATGACTTTACTTGCAAATTTTGTTAAGAAAATACCTTCTTCTATAGCTGCATCACCTGAACCGACAACAACGACAACTTTATCCGTGTTTGCTGCAGCGTCACATGTTGCACAAAAGGCTATACCTTTACCAAGGAATGGTTCTTCTGTTTCTACACCTGTAACTCTTGGTTTAGATCCATTACAAATAATGACAGATTTAGCAATATACTTATTTCTAAATGTTTCAACAACTTTTTCACTTCCTGTAAAATCAACTGATTTCACATTCGTCAGCTTAAAGTTAACATTAAACTTCTTAGCTTGTTGATGAAATAAAGCCATCAATTCACTACCAGAAATATCACCTGGAAAACCAGGGTAATTAGCAATTTCATTGGTGTTTGTCGCTAAACCACCAACTAATGCTTGTTCAATGATAAGTGTTTTTAATCTTGCTCTACCACAGTAAATTCCTGCAGTTAATCCAGATGCTCCACCACCAATGATGACCACATCATAATGTTCTACGATTTTTTCCATGTTGATTTACCTCGCTATCACATAAAGAATTTCACGAGCAACTTACTTCCAACAATGGCACCGAGGAATAAGAAAACTGCGAAAACCCAACCTGCAACATTACCAACAGCAATGCTACTAAAGAACGCACCGATATTACAACCTAACGCAACTTTAGCACCATAACCCATTAATAATCCACCAATCATAGCAGCAATCACTTGCTTAAATGACTTAATTTTTTTAAATTTGAATCCTGAAGCCATCAAGGTAGCAAATAAAGCACCTACGATAATACCGATATTTCTCCAAGATCCAGCATGATTCAAGATACCAGCTTCTAATGTCGCTTGAGCAGATGGTGAGCTATATGCAAACCAACGATCAACTGAACCACCTAAAGCACGGAAGATCCATGCACCCCAATCAGCGAAGACACCTGATACACCCCAAGGAGATCCTGTTGTAATATAGGTTATGATCTGAAAGACAGATAATAAGACTGCACCTGTGATATAGGGAAATGCATCTTTGAACCAAGCTTTATAAAACTCATTGTTTTTGACTTTATCAAAGAATTTTTTCATCTCATTTTCCTTTCTAAAAGTTTATCTGACGAATTCGTCAACTTAAACTTTTTCAATGAAAATGTTCCATTGTCCATCTTCAACTTCTTCAATTTCAACATTGTGGCCATGCTTGATTGCCCATTCAGGGACATTCTTCATCGCACAACTATGATCAACTTCAACAATTAAAACATCACCTTTTTCAAGTTTTGCTAATGCTTTTTCAGTTTTTACTAGAGGAATTGGACATGCTTCTCCTAAACAATCTAAAAAGACTTCTTTACTCATTTTTATATTCTCCTTATTCAATCATTTTTTTTACGATTGCCCCATTTATGAGCAATCACATAAACCACTGCAATAATTGCTAAATTCGCAATAACGCCACCTAAAATACCAAGTGCACCTGAGTATAATGAAATTTGTGGTGCATTAACTCTAAAATTGTAATCCCAAAATCCTGTGTGATATGCACCGATGAGTGATCCGACGATGAAGAAGATCAAAGCGATCATATTCATGAAGAATCCTTCACCAACACGCATGAGTGTTCCAGATGCACATCCACCTGCAACAACCATACCGATACCAAACATGAAGGCACCGATGCATGTTGCTAAACTAAGTGGTGCAATGTAAGGTTCTACACCTGTACCGTATTGTATTGCAGCAAATCCAATAGATGTTAATGCAAATGCAATCAATACTGCTTTTGTAAGTGATGTGCTACCTGTTAGGTAGGGATCTCTTAGCGATGCTGTGAAACAAAAACGTGATCTCTGTAGGATAAAACCAAAAGCTAACCCTGTGACCCAAAACAAGACAAGATTAGAACTCTTTGTGTTTAACCAAAAACCGATACCTATCATGATAGCTAAAACTAAAAGTCCGATAGGAATTTGATTGATCTTTGATTTTTTCTTACCAGAAGATCGTGACGTGCTAACTTTGGAGATGATTGATTTCTCAGTCATTTGTTCTCCTCCTTCCTATTTTTTTTGATTCAATTTTCAGATATAGATCTGATTCCGTCATTTCTATTATCACGCGTTTTGATATAATCAATACATTCGGTCTACTTATGCAGTATTAGTAATACTTATGACAAAAAAACCTGCTTATGACTAAGCAGGCTTTATGTTATATGTTTTTATTAATTAGATGTTGCGCTTAAAATAAGTTTTCGATGAATCAATGAAGTATTGTCTGATTTTCTTTAGGAAGGGGGGGAGATTTTCATCCTTCTTAGAGACGATACGAATGGGTAATGTCAACTTAAAGTTTTCAACATTGACAATCTTGAACTTCCCTTCTTTTAAATCATCTTGAATCGAGTATAGCGGTATAAATGAAACACCAAAGTTGTTTTCAACAAGTGATTTAATCGCAGGGATTGAATCGATCGAAAAAAATGGTGTATATGTCTTTTTAAAACGATCTTGATAGATTAAATCCGACAAGATGGCATGTACTTCAGAGGCATATGATCCTAAACTAAAGTCAATGACCTTATAGTTAGATAATTCTTTGGATGTGATACTACTTTGTTTAATTAGTTGATTTCCTGCGATTAACACAATGTGTTCTACACCAACATTCGTGATTTCAACTTCGTGATCTTCAGGCATGTCACCCATGAAAATACCAAAGTCAGTCACACCACTTTTCACTTCATTTAAGATTTTTTCTTTATCTTCAAGTTCGATGTTCATCTTAATATTTGAAAACTTGTTTTGAATATTAAAAAGAATGTTAGGAATAATACTGTTATCCAGTGAACAACATGGTTTAATCACGATGCTGTAACATCCTTCCGTCATGCAGACTAAACGCTGTTTCATGGATTGATCTAAATCCGTAATCTTTTTAGCATACTCATAAACAAGGGCACCTGATTCGGTAGGCTCAATACCCTTATTACTACGTATTAAAAGTTCACAGCCAAGATCTGTTTCCATTTTTCGAATCATTTGGGTAATCCCGGATTGCGTGATGTGCTCAAATTCTGCGGCTTTTGATATACTTCTTTCGTCAATAACGCGCATAAATGTCCGTAAATTGTCAATCATCATGATGAAGTTCACCTCGATTTATCTATCACCATTATACACGAAAAAGTATTATAAGTAATACTTATATCAAAAAAAATGCCTAGCATGTTGCTAAGCACTTTAATCATGTGTTATCTTATGAGAAATTATCAAAGAAGACATTTTCTTGTCTAATCTCATGTTTGTTTAATACTTTAATACATGCGTTAATCATACCAGGTGAACCACACAGATAGGCTTCTGATTCAGAGAGGTCTCCCACGTGTCTATCAACAACATCTGTGATTAACCCAACGTCACCTGTCCAGTTATCTTCTGGTTGTGGTTCAGAAAGCGCAGGAATATATTCAAAGTTGGGGAACTCTTTCGATAGCTCTTGGAATTCCTCTGTGTAATATAAATCACGCTTTGATTTCGCACCAAAGAAATATTTAACCTTGCGGTTCATACCTTGATCTCTTAAGTAGTAAAGAATTGAACGAATCGGTGCTTTACCCGACCCACCCGCGATACAAATCATATCGCGACTAGATTCTTCCTGTAAGTAGAAATCGCCATAAGGTCCTGTTAAGATCACTTTATCGCCAACTCTTAACGCTTTATGAACGAACGTTGTCGCCTTACCATTAGGTACTTGACGAATAATCAGTTCAATTTCGTTGTTATACTTAGGATGTGAAGCAATCGAATATGCTCTGATCACATCGATACCAGGAACTTTTAATTGTGCATATTGACCTGGTTTAAAAACCATTTCGGTTGGATTAATAAGCTTGAAACGGACCAACTTAATATCATACGTTAAATCTTCAATGTATGATACTTCTGTTTTATATTCCTTCGCATTCAAAAGTTCTTTAGGAATTTCAATTTTCATGTTGTCTTTAACCTTGACTTGACATGATAATCTGATACCTTCAGCTCTTTCTCTTTCGTTTAAGAATGGTAATTCGGTTGGTTTAATATCACCACCGCCATCAATGAGCTTAAACTTACAAAAGCCACACGTAGCTTTACCTCCACATGCAGAAGGAATGAAGATTTTGTGTTGTGATAAGGTGTTGAGAACTGTCTCATCACCTGTCACAGGAATGATTTTGTCATCATTGATTTGAAGGACTTTTTCCCGGTTACCGCCTAACGCATACTCAACAACAATTAAGATGAGAGCGATCACCAGTAAAACACCGATCAAAACAATGGGAAGAAACACTAAATTCATGTCATACCTCCTTATTTAATAATGCCTGTAAAACCAACAAATGCGAGTGCTAAGATACCTAAAACGATGAAAACGATCGCTTTTCCTCTTAAACCTCTTGGTAAGTCAGAGATTTTAGCCATCTTCTCACGAATACCCGCAACGAGTAAAATCGCAAGCGCCCAACCAATACCTGAACCTAAACTAAATGAGAAGGTTTGACCAAAGGTATATTCTCTATTGACAAAGAATAATGAGACAGCTAATACCACACAGTTAACCGTAATAAGCGGCAAGAAAATACCAAATGCATTATACATAGCTGGTACGTATTTTTCCATGAATATTTCTAACAATTGAACAACTGCTGCAATCGTAATGATAAAGACTAAGAGAGCAATCTTTTCAGTACCTGTTGCAAGTAACAACTGATAGATTGGCCAGTTGATGACAGCTGTCACTGTAACTACTAAAATAACGGCTAAACCCATGCCCTTCGCATTTTTAACGTTTGTTGAAATCGCGATGAGTGGACACATCCCTAGAATGAAGACTAAGGCTATATTTTGATTAAGAATGGATGATAAAAACAGTTCAATTAAGTTCATGATTTTACCTCCTAATTTTCTTCATAGAGCTTAGACCATTCTCTAATGCCCCAAATAAGTAAACCTAAAACGAAGAATCCACCAGGTGCCATCGACATCACAACCCAATTGGGCCAAGATTGTGGTAATACCTGATAGCCTAGAATCGTACCGGTTGCTAGTGTTTCACGAATAACTGCAACAATCACCAAAATGATGGTATAACCCATACCTGAAGCGAAACCATCAACCAAGGTATACTTCACAGGATTTTTAGCAGCAAACGCTTCTGCACGTCCCATAACGATACAGTTTGTAATAATCAAACCAACATAAGCACCTAAAGCTTTTGAAATGTTATAGAAGTACGCTTCTAAGAAGAGTTGAACTGCAATAACGAAAGCTGAAATTATGACCATGTAGGTTACCATACGGAGTTTTGAAGGGATATAATGACGAATGAGTGAAACGACAGCGGATGATGCCATTACAACAAATGTCACACCTAAACCCATCGCAATCGCGTTGTCAACACGATTGGTGACTGCAAGTGCAGAACAAATACCAAGTACGGCAACGACAATAGGGTTGTTGCGATGTAGTCCATCTTTTAAAATGTTAAACCATTTCGTATAACGTAATCTGATCCAGTTCATCACAACACCTCCTACTCATTACGGCTTTCCCAAGCCGCCATATACCAACGATAGTTCAAACGTAAAATTCTTTGGAATGCAGTTGATGTACCGGTTGCACCAGTAATCGCATCAACTTCATTAGGTTTGTTAGGAGAACTATCTTTATTAATCTCAATTTCCGGAGTCATTTTAATACCTACAAATTGTGCTAAATAATTTTCTTCAGCAACGATACCACCAAGACCTGGTGTTTCCTGTTGTTGGAGAACAACAAGTGATACAATGGTATCCATTTCATCATCTAATGTGATGACACCTGCTATATCGCCCCATAGACCACCACCAATAAATTCAAATGAAATGTTACCATTGGTTGCATTTCTATAGAATACATAATCTCTAGAACCCATGGCATCTGCATCTGATGTTTCTTGGTAATCAAAATCTTCAACTTCAATGATTTCTATTTTTTCATCAAAGACATCGTGAATATTGGATAAATTATATGAAATGTCATTGGCATCTAAAATAGCTGCTTTGAGTTGAGCCATTTCGTTTTGGGCAATCCGTTCACTTGTCAGTAAATCTACTCCGACGAGTAACCCTGAAGTTAATCCACCTAAAATAAGCACAAATAGAATGAGTTGTAGGTTCTTTTTCATGCTTGAACCTCCTCTTTCTTTTCAAATAGATTATCAATGAGAGGTGATACAGCACTCATCAATAAAATTGAAAACATCACACCTTCTGGGAATGTTCCAAAGAAACGAATCACAAACGTAATGATCGCGAGACCTAAACCAAATAATACCTGACCTCTTCCATCACGCGGTGCAATGACGGGATCTGATGCGATAAAGAGGGCACCAAATAAAATACTACCTGTCATCATTAAAAGTAATGGATCTCTTGCAAAACTATCTTCAAATAAAAGATAAGAAACGACTGCAAAGAGGGCAAAGAATCCGAGGTAACTTACGGAAACTACCCATTCTCTAACGCGAAGCGCTAAAAGAAGAACACCTAAGATGATAACAGCAATACGTAATGTTTCACCGGTTGCACCTGGTGCGCCACCTAGTAATAATTCATTAAACGTATAGGGATAAGGTGATGTTGTTCCAAGTAAACTTTTTAATGGTGTGACACCTGCAAATAAATCTCCTCCAGGCTGTAACCAGTTTGTAGCCATATCCACGGGGAATGACACAAGCACAAATACAAAGCCTACAAGTGCTGGTGTGAAAATGTATTTACCACTTCCACCAAAAATATTTTTCCCAAAGAACACACCAAAAAATGTCGCGATTGCTATCAACCAAACCGGGACACCCGGTGGCAAGATTAAGACAATCAACAACGGTGTAATCAACCACTCCTTATCAAATGGTTTTTTTCTCATTTTCGCAAACGCGATTTCAATGACAAAGCTCACTGCAATACTGACGGCAGTTGACAATAACACACGTAATCCAAAAATGATGATACCTGCGATTAATAAAATCGTCAGGGTACCTAGGAAGATCCAAGCATGATATTGTTTAAGACCGCTTTGTTTCATATCGACATTCTGATTTGACATCTTGTCACCCTTTTCTATTAGATCAAATTCGTGGAAAACCACGTAAATTTCCACTCACATTATAGCATTTTAGACGTTTGATAACAAACGCTAAGCATTTCTAAAACCTGTTTTATTTAGAAAGATTAACATTTATATTATTTTAAATAAAATAAAGAAAAAGAAAAAAGTGCGGAATAATCCACACTTTAAAATTGAACAGCAATCGCATCAATCTCAACCATCACGTCTTTAGGCAGTCTTCTAACTTCAACTGCTGCACGCGCTGGTTTATGCTCGCCAAAAAAGTTACTATAAACATCATTCATCAAAGGAAAATCTCCGAGATTCGTCATGTAGACCGTACATCTAACGATATGTTCTTTCGATAAACCCGCTTCTTTAACAATCGCTAAGACATTATCAAGTGATTGTTTGGTTTGAAGTTTTATATCATCAGAAACAAGCTGATTCGTTTTAGGATCGAAAGGGATTTGACCAGACACGTAGAGCGTGCCTTGAACCATGACACCTTGACTATAAGGTCCTACAGCTTTTGGAGCATTTTCAGTATGAATGGTTTTCATCTTAAAGGTTTGAAGATTCTATCATCATTTTAACGAGCTTATCAGAAAACTCATGTGGGTTTTCTAAAGGTAGACCTTCGATAAGAAGCGCTTGATAATATAGGATTGGTGCGTAATCCTCCATCTTCGTTTCATCCTTTTCATAGATTTTTTTAAGTGCACCAAATAACGCATGATCAGGGTTGATTTCTAGAATACGATCCGCTTTCACATCGGTTTGGTTAGGCATGGTCTTAAGGATCTTTTCCATTTCTAACGATAAACCTTCACCTGATACGAGGCAGACAGCTGATTCTTTAAGTCTTCCTGAGAGTTTAACATCTTTAACCTTGTCTTTAAGAATTTCTTTCATAGCTTTTAAGATGTCTTTATGTTCTTTTTCCTTCTTCTTTAAATCTTCTTTCTTAGTCTCATCGACAAAGTCAGCTTCACCTTGTTGAATAGATTTAAAGGGGACTTCACCATAGGATTGCATCATTTGAATCATGAATTCATCAATATCATCTGTTAATAATAAAACCTCAACATCTTTATCCTTCATAACATCCATTTGTGGTAAGGCTAGAATGGTTGATTTATTCTTACCTGATGCATAATATATAGCTTTTTGATCTTCAGGTTTACGTTCATTATACTCTTTTAAGGTGATATAGTCATCACTCTTTGATGTTTTAAACATCACGAGATCTTGAAGTTTTTCTTTATTGAGACCAAATTGATCGTAGATACCATACTTCAATGTCATCTTGTATGCATCATAGAAAGTGATATAGTTTTCACGATCGTGTTGTAGCATGTGCTCTAACTCATTCTTGATTTTCTTTTCAAGATGTGATGCGATTTTCTTAACTTGTTTATCCTGTTGTAAAAGTTCACGTGAAATGTTGAGTGAGATATCTGAAGAGTCCACTAAACCTTTAACAAACTTAAAGTAATCAGGGAGTAAATCTTTATTCTTATCTTGAATGAAGACACCTTTTGAATATAGTTGAAGACCTTTTTCGTAATGTTCACTGTAGAAGTCATACGCTGGCTTTTTAGGAATAAATAATAGTGCCGTATAGGTTAACATACCTTCTACATCAGTGTGTATCACCTTAAGAGGATCTTCGTAGTCATTGAAATGATGCTTATAGAAATCATTCATTTCTTCTGGTTTGATTTCTGACTTTGTTCTTTTCCAAATAGGAATCATTTGGTTGAGTGTCTCTTCTTCAAGTTTTTCTTTCTTGTCTTCGTGTTTTGTTACCATCATCTTGATGGGATAACGAACATAGTCAGAATACTTTTTAACCAATGTTCTTAATTGATATTCTTTGGTGAAGCGACCAAAATCTTCTTCTTGTTCTTCATCATTTTCATCATCTCTTAAGTAGAGAGTGATGGTTGTTCCGATATCTTGTTTATCGATTTCATCAATGGTATATGAATCTTCACCAGATGATGTCCAACGATATCCCTGTTGGCTATAAGGTGACTTGGTTTCAACGACAACTTCTTTTGCAACCATAAATGCTGAATAGAAACCGACTCCAAACTGACCGATGATAGATAGATCCTTCGCCTCCACTTTTTCCATGAATTGCTTAGATCCACTTTGAGCAATCGTACCTAAATTTTCAATGAGTTCTTCCTCTGTAAATCCGATTCCATTATCTTTGATTTGCAACGTGCGATTCTTCTCATCGGGTATTAACCAAATTTCATAGTTGTCCTGAGGTACATGTTGATCGGTGAGTGACATGTAATGACGTTTGTCGATGGCATCACTCGCATTAGAGATCAGTTCTCTTAAAAATATTTCTTTTTGTGTATAGATTGAGTGTGTCATCAAATGTAATAATTTTTGTGACTCCGTTTTAAAGTTCTGTGTTTTTGACATATTGATTTCGCCTCCATGTATCATTGTATGCAAACCAAAAGTGATTGTCAAGTGATAAATGGCAATCTAAGTGTTAAAGTGCCAATTTTGTGGAAAAATGGTTAGTTTTTGAGTGGCTTTAACGTTGAAATCCATAAACCGATCATCAAAACTAAAATAATTAAATAGATGTATGTTGTGTTACCAAAAAGATCCATGATGAACCCTGATAAAAGTGTTCCAATGATAGCGCCAATCCCGTAACCTGTAAAAAATAAGCCGTATTGTTTTGCATATCTTTCTCTGCCATATTTAATGCTGACAGCAGTAGGAATTATTGCTAACCAAGCACCCAAGTTAAACCAGAATAAACCATAACTGGCCATGAATAAAACAAGATGTGTTCCTTGGTTGATAATCGAGATGAGACTTGCTGTGATAATCAACTGTAATGACAGTTTAACGCTGTAATAAAAGCCTTTTCGGTCCATAAGCCAACCAAAAATAGGACGAGAAATCCCATTCATAACAGCAAATAATGACATGCTTAATGCAACTGACCAAGGATTAAATCCATAGACTGTAACGCCGATATAATATGATAAACCAATCATCATAAGACCAATGGTTGTTGCTATCACAAAGTAGAAATAAAGCTTGATTGAAGAGACATCGAGTACCTTTTGATGATCATTCGTACTTTTAAGTATCTGTGATTCATCTTGATGAGTACCTAAAATCAATGAAATGGGTATGAGTACAATCATAAGGATGATCGCATAGATATAAAATGTTTGACTCAGTCCAAATGTGTCAATCAGATAAGTTGATAGAGGTGCAACAATTAATGTTGATAGACCGAACCCTAACAAAACAATGCCTGTCATCAATCCTTTTTTCATAGGAAAACGATCTTGAATACCTTTGATAGGAATCCCGTAAACCATCCCAACACCAACACCAATCATTACACCATATCCAATTAAAAAAAGGATAAAGTGAGTTGCAAATCCTGCAAGAAACCAACCTAAACCAATGAGTAAGATACCTATAATAAGTATCATTCTCTGATTTTTTGTTGTCAAAATTCTACCGGTTAACATCATAGATACTGCGTAAAAGAATAGAGAAAGCATATAGGGTAGTCCACTCTGTAATGTGTTTAAGGTAAACTTCTCTTCAACAAATGGTCTGAAAACTGAGTACGTATACACGGATCCGATTAGAAGCATTAAGATAACACTCGTTATAACATATCCCTTATGTTTCATATTCATGTGGACTCACCTCATCTTTTTTAAGTATATCACAGGATTATCACTAGAAAAAAAGGGATGCTTTAGCACCCCTTTAAGTCAACATGTTAAATAGCACACTTTTCGTAATCGCATTCTGGATTATTACAGTGTATGCATCCTTGTTTCTTAACGAGAACATCACCACAAAGTGGGCATAATTCTCTTTCAATCTTTTCAGGTGTATGGCCTGATGAAGAAACTGAGATATGCGTGACATATTCTTTAACATCACCTGTTTTCTTGTTCATCCATTTTTCTTCTAAATGAACATGAGGTGGTGTTGCAGGATTAAGGTCTTCTGTATTTTCGTTGACACCTGCTAAAATACCAATCTTAGCACAGCGATCTCTAAATACAGTTGCTCCCTTGAAGCCTAACTTCCAAGCTGTCTTGTAGATGTTCATAACATCATCAACGGATGCACTGTTATGAAGATTGAACGTTGAACTGATAGCAGTATCAACATATTTTTGAATAGTAGCTTGAACATGTGCACGATCCATAAAATCAATATTTTGAGATGTGATCAGTGCCCATTCAGGAAGTTGTTCCGGTTTAACACCCATTGCTTTAGCAAGTGCTAATGGTGTCTTTTCCCAAACAGTAATGGTCTTTTCTTCTTCAAACATTGACACGATACGACGTGTATAGTTAATTTGGAAGAATGGCTCAACGCCGCCACTTACCCCTAAAATGTTAGAAATCGAACCTGTAGGCGCAATCGATAATAAACGTGAGTTTCTTAAACCATATTGTTTAATTAAAGCATCTGTTTCTGGGTCAATGGTTGTTTGATAGAATGTTGATTTTGAAATCTTTTCATAATCATATTTAGGGAATACACCAAGTTCTTTAGCACGAAGTGCCGATGCTTTTGCTGCTGAGTTGAGCATACGACGCATCAGTTGATCTAAGAATGTTAAGAACTCTTTGCTACCATATGGTAATCTCATCGATAATGCTAAGTCAGCTAACCCCATCACACCAAGTCCAACTTCTCTAAATTGGATAACGTGTTCTCTTTGTTCAGGAAGTGCATGACGATCACCTAACATGGTGAGTAAATCATCAAGAGCTTCAATCATTTCAGAAACGACAAATTCGAATCTTTCCCAATCATAGCTTGCATTTTCCATAAACGCATTTTTAACAAACGCATTTAAATTAATACTACCTAAATTACATGAACCATGAGGCATTAAAGGTTGTTCACCACATGGGTTGGTTGCTGTAAATTTAACCTCATCATATTCTGATAAGAAATGATAATCATTCATGTGGTCAATAAAGACGACACCTGGGTCACCCATGGTATGTGCGGCATATCCGACTAACTTGAGTAAGTCTCTGGCATTCATCTTCTTTTCAATGACTTCATAAGGTGTTTCAAATTTCATGTACCATGGTTCATTATTTTCAACAGCATTCATAAATACATCTGTGATTGCAATTGATATGTTCGCACCGTTTACTTTGGATAAATCAAGTTTTGTCGTAATAAAGTCAATGATATCTGGATGATCAATGTTTAAAACAAGCATTAATGCACCACGACGGTTGTCTTGTTGTGTATTCAATGTCGTATGTGAATACTTTTCAGCGAAAACCATAACACCTGGTGTCGTGTTTGATGAGTTGTTTACCTTAGCACCCTTCGGACGAATCTTTGACAAATTCATCCCTTGACCGCCACCATATGAATAGGTTCTAGCAATTTGATAGTCAACACGATAGATGCTTTCAAGACTATCTTCAGGATCTTGAACGACGTAACAGTTTGATCCTGTTATGTTACCTTCTCTACCAATTGCATAAAGGTTTCTACCACCGAAAATGGCTTCTTTACGTCTAAATATCTTTTCTAATGAAGATTTACCAAACGCGATACGTTTGATAAAATCTTTCTTATCTTCACCATTAATTAAGTACTTCTTGAGAATTAAATCCTGACGTTCATCGTTGTCTCCCCATGGATTATCACGATCAGTCTTTTGTTTTTCACGATATTTGATGTATGATCTAGCTGCTTCATAATACTTCTTCTTCATCAAATAGAGTTCAACATCATCCTGAATTGTTTCAATAGCGACGTCTTGATCCTTTGCATACGCCTTCGTAATCTCTGTTGCTTGCTTGAGACACTCCTCATCAGTGAAGGTTAAACCTACGCTGCGGTATGCCTTTTGCATAGCTTGAGCGATCTTGTGTAAATCAAATGGTTCGACGGTGCCATTACGTTTGACTACATTCATAAAAACTCCCCTTTTCCTTATAAATTAATCCCCTACCGCACGTCTTTAACGAAACGGTTTACGTGTATTATAAACCATTTAAGATGCGAATACAACAACGAAACTGCATAAAATTTTACGAAAAAAATTAATCGTTTTGATACGTAGTATCATGCTTTCATTTTGACTATAAAAGAAATGGCTTTGTCATGGGGTATTCCCCAATGAAAGCCAAATGTAAGTCTACCATTTATAAATTTTTTTTATTTACCACTTATTCATAACTTTTTCAGCGAAGCCCATCATATCATGAATATGTATTTTTTTGCCATTACCTATTTCGAAAGTTCCACTAAACATTCCGAATACTTGATGTTGATTAGATGAGATAATCAACACATTAGAATGACTATGTCGATCTAAGATCGGTGTGAATGTCAAATTGATTTTTAAATCTTTCGATTGAATCTTCCAAAGTGATAAGTAATCGTCTTGTCCTTCTTTTTGAGGTATGTCAAAAACAACATCTTCATACTTATAAGCTTTATCGTCATAGAAGAGCATATTTTCTGTTGCTTGACTGGTGTCACCAAAGCCATAGCCCAAATTAAAGCCTATCTTCTTGCCTTCAGATGCACCGCTTAAACTTGACCAATACCATGTGTTTTGATAAGTCCAAACGCCACGTCCCCAATCTAAAACACCATAAGCTTCATCAAAGCGAATAGTTTCTTCTCCTAATGTGACATCTCCAGTTGCTTTAAGTAAGTTAATCTTTTGATTATAGTAAAAATGCTTAGGCTTTTCAAATGGTGTTGCTATAACCATTGAATCATTAATCGTTTTTTCAAGGATAAGGTTAGCTGTTAAATCCTTTTTGCCATCAAACTGTTTGATCCATACACGTAGATGTCTTTTGCCATTTTCGTGTAAAAACTCAAGGTGCTGATTTTTCTTAATGAATGAAACATCACCCATTTGAGATGTGCTTGGCATTTTCAACTTGCCATTGGGTAGCCATCCCATGAATGTCTTTGTTTTTTCTTGTGGTTTCTGAAAATCAAAAAGTGTAACTGATGTTAACCACATATAACTGTTATCTGCAACCGTGAATGCAATTCCCTTATGTTGATCTCCTATGTAATAATAATCCCATTCTTTAATACGCATACCCTTGACTTTAACTTTAGTTCGATCATAAGTTTTAACAAGTGATGTAGCATATCCAGCTTCGATTAAATGACCTTGATGATTTAATAAAGGTCCTTCTTTTAAAACCTTTTGTTTCATGTGATCCTCCCACTATACTGACTTATCTTTAGGATACTCCAAAGATAAGAAAAATGCGACTAATTGACCATAAATTCTAAAAGTTTAGCCAGTGAATTCATAAGAATTCATGGCTTTTGAAGTATAATAAGATTAGTAAATGAGGTATAGCATGAGACGATATCAAATCAGTGTTGGTGAACTTGTTTCATTCCTTTATGCCAGTGGCGACTTATCCTCTGAAACCTTTCAGAACGTCTCACTTCTTGAGGGAACAAAAGCTCATCAATACGTACAAAGTCTATATTCAAGTGAAGATGAAGCGGAGGTTTCTATTCGCTATCTCTATGAAGCTGATGATTACGAGGTACTCATACAAGGTCGTATTGATGGATTGATTAAGATTGATGGGCACCTGTGGATAGAAGAAATCAAATCGACTCGCGTCGCTATTTTTAACGATGATTATCATGAAAATAACGAACACTTAGCACAACTCAAAATGTATGCTTTTATGTATTTAAAAAATCAACATCAAGATGACATCGAAGGTAGAATTACCTATATTCAACTTTCCGACTATAAAATGCGTCACTTTAACTTCTTCTTTGATGTCGATGTGTTAAAACCTTTTTTTGAAACATCAATTAAAAACTATATTGTTTGGTTAGATAAACTTTACGCTCATCTTGATCGAAAAAGAGCTTCTCTCGAAAAACTATATTTTCCTTTTGATACCTATCGCAGAGGTCAAAGAGAAATGATGAGCGCTGTCTATCAAACGATGAAAGATCAAGATTTATTATTTACGATTGCTCCAACAGGCATTGGTAAAACGATGGCTGCATTGTTTGCAACTTTAAAATCATTATCTGAAGATGAACAAAAAATCTTTTATTTGTCCGCGAAAACTCAAGGTAAAAAAGTTGCTACAGATTCTATGGATATCTTACATGAAGCAGGACTAGAGACAAAAACACTAGAGATTACTTCGAAAGATGTCACATGCTTTTTAGAAAAAAGAGAATGTGATCCTGAAAAATGTCCATTTGCGAAAGGCTTTTTTGATCGATTAACCACAGCTATGCAAGATATTTTTGACCATGAAACATTAATGACACGTGCTGTTGTTGAATCTTATGCTAAAAAACATATGGTCTGTCCATTTGAATTTAGTTTATATGTATCTTACTTCGTTGATGTTATTATTTGTGATTATAATTATGCTTTTGATCCACGTATTCATCTGATTCGCTATTTTGATGAAACAAATTATAAACCGCTCATTTTAGTCGATGAGGCACATAACATGATCCAACGATCACGTGATATGTACTCGTCAACATTGATCAGATCAGATCTCATTGTTTTAAGAAAAGCTGCTTCTAAGCTGAAACCTTCGATTAGAAATCCAATTAAGAAGCTATTAGATCAATTTGATCGCTTTGAAGAACAACTCGAGGTCAGTTCATTCATCTCATTTGAAAAACTTAATGCTGAGTTTTTAGAAACTGTTTTATATGTGATGAAGAAAATCGAAAATGCACTTAAGGAAATGCCAAAATATCCAAGAAAAACGGATGTAATGGATGTCTATTTACAGCTCTTAAGTTTTAGTATCATCTCAGATTTTTATAACGATCGTTATGTGACTAACGTTGAAAAAGATGCCACAGGTGATATTGCAGTCACGATTCAATGTCTTGATGCAAGTGAATTCATCTATGACACGATCAAAAATAAGGCCTATGGAACCGTACTCTTTTCAGCAACACTCTATCCTATTGAATACTATAAAGAATTAATCGCAAGCGGTTATGGTGAAACCATGAAAATACGTTCACCTTTTGATCCTAAACGATTGAAGTTAATTGTTATGAATCAAGTCAACACCCGTTACCAAAGTCGTGATAGTTCCAAGCATATGATCATTGACACGATTCAAGAAGTCCTTCTTTCAAAGAAGGGAAACTATATTGTCTTCTTTCCTTCTTACCAGTATATGCATCAAATCATGGATGAACTCCCTTTAGATCTTCCATGTGATCTCATCGTTCAAGAACGTGATATGGAACATCACACAAGAGATCTCATCCTTGAACGTTTTAAAACAGATAATGATCAATCACAACTCGCTTTCTTTGTTATGGGTGGCATGTTTGCTGAAGGTATCGATTATGTCGGCGATATGTTGTCTGGTGTCATTATCGTTGGTGTTGGATTACCCATGTTAAGTGATGCTAATAACCAGCTTAAAACCTATTATGATCAAACGTTTAGTAAAGGATTTGAATATGCTTATACATATCCAGGTATGAATAAAGTCATTCAAGCGGTTGGTAGAGTCATCAGACGTGATAGCGATTATGGTATCGCCATCTTAATGGATGATCGTTTCACGACTAAAACATACCTCAACTTGTTTCCACCCGAATGGAAACATTATGAAATCGTTAAAAAACCAAAAGACTTAAAACCAATTCTATCATCCTTTTGGGCACTCTATGATAAGGAGGATTAATTATGTGTGGAAGATTTACCATCACTGTTGATCTTGAAGATTTGCGTGTTTACTTAGAAGATCATTATGATATTAAAGACTTGAAAACTGAATTTCAACTTCCTAGATTTAATGTTGCTCCTGGACAAGATATCATAACGATTATTCATGATGGCGAAAAACATCGTGTTGGAACGTTGCGTTGGGGATTTGTTCCTCCTTTTGCAAAAGATGAGAAGATTGGTTACCAAATGATTAATGCTAAAGCAGAAACACTTTATGAAAAACCATCGTTTCTCCCTTCTTTCAAAACCAAACGATGTGTCATCCTAGCGGATAGTTTTTATGAATGGAAAAAAGATGGGACGATTAAAAGACCCATGCGTATTCAAGTTAAAGATCAAAAGATATTCCCTATGGCTGGTCTATGGACAACATTTACCAAAGAAGATGGCACAAAATTGCATACCTGCACCATTATTACAACCGAAGCTAATGACTTTATGAAAGATATTCATGGCCGTATGCCTGTCATCCTTGATGAAGAAGAACGCGTCCGTTGGTTAAATACTAAAACAACGAATATCTATGAGTTATCTCAACTACTAAAACCTTATCCATCATCAAAGATGAAGGCTTATGAAGTATCATCACGCGTTAACAGTGCTTTATATGATGAGCCTGATTGTATCACACCTGTAAAATAAACATAGAAAAACCACGTTAGATCTAGTGATTCTGACGTGATTTTTTTTGTTAATAATATATTTAAATGTTTTTCTTGCAAACGTAATAAATAACAAATCGCATGGTTCAATGCTTTAATTTGTTTTACCGATGTCTAATCATATCGATCCGTTTAACTTTTAAACCACTTGCATGTGCTTTAAATGAAAGACGTTGAATACCTGGATTTAAAACGATTTGTGATGCGATATCAAACCACTTACCATCAGTTCCATTGGTTGTCAATGTTGATAGCACTTCGTTTTCACGCATAATTGAAAATGGAATTTGAGCTAAACTGGACACATCGGATGCGATGGTGAGTTCAATGATGTATTTACCAAATGACTGAACATCAATTGCAAACGATAAGAGATCATCTTTGTGGAAGATCACGTGATCTTTGTCTTGTTGTAGTTGTTTGCTTTGCCATGCAGGTTGTAATACATTGAGTTGTGTTCTTCCCCATGGTTTTAAATTAACTGAAACAGGATGTTCAATCGGAATAAGATCATATTGGAAATCATCTTGAATAATATAACGCTTACGATTTGTAAACACATAATGGTTTTGTGCTTGATTGGAGAGTAATGAAATGACCGTTGTATGTGCGTTACGTTTAATTTGATAAGCTGTTTCATCTTCCGTTTCGCATGTTAATGTAAAACCATCTTCAATATCTAATTGATAGTGTGTCACCCTTGGATCAAATGATTCTAATAAAAGTCCATTAACATAGACACTTTTTAAAACCGGACATGGGAAATCAGTTGGTTCAGGTTGTGAAATAGCATTCATGTGTTTCTTATACGTGTAAGAATCTTTAATAAACGATACGATATTTCTGGCTACAACTTGAGCTTCACTCTTGTGTAACAAACCTTTTTCAAAAGATTCTATGGCATTATCATTTAATGAATTACCTTTAGCATCAACAACAACCATGTAAAGGTCGCCTTGAGCTTTGATCATAGACTTAATATTTTGACGGGTTCCTTCATCTTGGTCATCGTTCATCTTAGCCCACCAGTCTGTCATAACAATGCCCTTAAAGTCCCATTCTTTTCTGATGATGCCAGCGATTAAATCATAATTACCCGCTGCCCAAATACCGTTGATCGGATTGTAGGAAGTCATCATGGCTTTAGCATTCGCTTTTTTAGTTGCGATTTCAAAGCCTTTTAAATAGATTTCTCTAATCGCACGTTCACTTGCTATACTATCAGCATCAAAGCGACGATATTCCTGATTGTTTAAAGCGATATGCTTAATCGTTCCGGTGACACCTGCTTTTTGTAAACCTTTAACAATAGCAGCACCCATATATCCTGTTAAGATGGGGTCTTCTGAGAAATACTCAAAATTTCTACCACATAATGGGTGGCGATGAATGTTCATGCCTGGCCCAAGTAAGATTTCAATATCGTATCCAATCATTTCAAGACCAACACCATAATATAGTGCTTCTGCTAACTCTGTATTCATGCTTGCTGCTAAAAGTGTGCCATTAGGCATCGATGTTGCACGCAAACCTGAATCCATGCGAATACCTGATGGTCCATCAGCACAGCATAGAATAGGTAATCCATAAGCTTGTAAACCATCGGTGGTTCCACCAAACGCACTTGCTGTACCTGGTGTTGCCTTAGGTGATGACATACCTTCACCACGAACAATTTCAGATAGTTCTGTCAATGACATTTGAGCAACAAAATCTTCAACGGTTTCCTTACCTGTATAAACGTCTTCTAACATAATCTTGTGATTAGGTTTTATCCATTCAGATGGTAAGTTATCTTGTATACGTTTCTTCAAATCAATCGTTCTTAATGGAACTTCTTCATAACCGACCTGAACATGATCTTGATCGATAACTGGTTTAATACGCTTGAACGGTTTCACCGGTCTCATCATTTCTTCATGCTTTACTAAACATGTTGTCTTCTTAACCACATAATCAACAGTTGAAAATGATGTATTGACATCAGTAGATAGTAAGATGTGATATGTTCCTTGTTCTAACACATATGACGATGGATATCCTGTCACACCTGTTTCATCATATGATGCAAAATCATAAGGATCAACATGGAAGCTTAACACTTCAGCTTCTCCTGGTTTTAAAACACCTGTTTTAGCAAATGCAACTAAAACCTTATCTGGTTTACCAAGTAATCCTTGTGGTTGCTTCACATAGACCTGTACAACGTCTTTTGCTGCATGGCTACCTGTATTTTTAACCATAACAGTTAATGTAATCTCTTTTTCTAATTCAGCTTTGATTAGTTGATGTGAAAAGGTCGAATAGGATAAACCAAATCCAAAAGGATAACGTACAGCTTTCGGATTAAACGTTTGGAAATAGCGATACCCAACATAGATATCTTCAACATAAAAAGATTCATCATGACCACCAAAACTTTGGTGTGAAGGATAATCTTTAACATCATATGCTATCGTGTCTGGAAGTTTACCACTTGGAGAAACAAGACCTGTTAAAACATCAGCCGCTGCTCTTCCCCCTTCTTGACCGCCATGCCATACATATAAAACAGACGAAATAGGATAAAGGTCCATAAAGGACATATCCATCACATTGCCCGTGTTGAGTAAGACAACAACCTTATCAAAAACAGAAGTCACTAAAGACATCAATTGTTCTTCATCTTGTGATAGACGATAAGATCCTTCAGTATCACTATTATCACGATCTTCACCAGCTGTTCTTCCAATAATGATAATAGCAACATCAGATTTTTTACGTGCATCTTTAACGATTTCTTCTGATAATGGCATTTCCTTTTGACTCCACGGTTCACTAGCCCAAAAGCCTGATCCAGCGTTAAATGGATTTTCTAATGTCCACTCGCGATACATATCGACAAGATCATCATTCACTTTAACAAATGGGTTTTCTAAGAGCGCATCAAGAATCGATGTGACGCGATCAACATTAACCAGTCCACCTGATCCAGTTCCACTCTTATAATAATCGGTTTGAATACGACCAAAAATGGATATTGTCTGATCGATCAGTGGTAAAACATGCTGATCGTTCTTCAATAAGACAATACCTTCTGTAGCAGCTAATCTAGATAAATCTTTAAGACCAACAACAGGTTCTTGATTGCCACTTTTTAATACATTTAGATAATTTTTCATAAGCACCTCTATCATGTTCTCATTTCCATTATAAATGGAAACGATTAGAAATGCCATAGGTTTGCGAAAACGTTTGAAAAGAAAACACATACCCCATAGGATACGTGTCTTTTTTATGATTTAACAAGACGTATAATCTCACGATAAATCAGATTTAAAAGTTCATCTTCGGTCAAATCCATCTCATCGTTCATAAATTGGAATAATAGACCTGAAATGATCGCTCTAATTACATAAGGTGTTTCCTTTTGTGGTTCACGATAAGGATAGATTCCCTCAACAGCACCTAGATACATAATATTGGAAAATCTTTGTTCCATGGATTTTTGAATGGCTTGAATTTCATCCTTCAATGCAATATCAACTCTAAGTTCGTGATGATGAGGTACCTTCATGATCGCTTCCATCAAAGTTCTAGCATCTTTTAACACAAGGAGTGTTCGAGATAATTCCTCATAAAGTGCACCTTTGAAGTCCATGGCTTCTAAGTCAGCTAAAAGAATGTTTTCATAGTGTTTTAAAAGGTAGCGATACGTTTCTATAATCATTTGCTCTTTGCTTTCAAAGTATTCGTAAACAGTTGATTTACCAATTTCAGCATCATGAGCAATCTTTGATAATGCAACTTTCTCGATGTCTTCACCCTTCTTGATATAGCCAACCAAGGTATGAAGTAGTTTTTCTTTAGCGGTTTGCACGTTCTTCCTCCTTAATCTTTTTACTGTTTAAAAGTGCATAGATTGTAGGAACAACGACGAGTGTTAACAAGGTTGCATAGAGCAGACCGCCAATCGCTGTGATTGCCATAGGTTGCAATAATTCAGAACCTTCTCCAAATCCTAAAGCGAGTGTTAATAAACCTAAAATGGTTGTTAAAGCTGTCATAAAAATTGGTCTTAAACGCGTCTTACCAGCTAAAACAATGGCTTCTTTAACGGGATGACCTTCTTCTCTTAATATACGAATATAATCAATTAAAACAATACCATTGTTAACAACAACACCAACTAAAATAATGAGACCCATAATCGATACGAGTGATAAGTAACTTCCCGTAAGGAGTAGTGCAATCATACCACCTGTAAATGCTAATGGAATCGTTGATAAGATAATGAGTGGATAAATCAATGATTGGAACTGAATCGCCATAATCATATAAACAAGCAGAATAGCTACAACTGCAGCAATTGCTAAATCGCTAACAGCATTCATAATTTCTTCAGATTCACCTTCTAGTGTCACGTAATATCCTCCGCCATATTGGTCGAATTGATTACCATCTAAATAGGCATTCACTTCATCGGCAACTTTAGCACCAACCAATGTCACATTATAACCATCTTTAATTTCAGCGGTTACGTTTAAGTAACGGTTAGTCCCATCTGTATTGATGACATTAAAACCAGTGATTCGTTCAATATGTGTAACTGAAGTTAAAGGGCTATTGGTGAACAGTGGTGCTGAAGCTAACGATAATAATGTAGGATCTGCTGACATGGGGTTCATCTCAATGACACCAGCATTAACCTTTAAGAATGGATTGACAACAAAGACAACTGGATCTCCCATCACATAACCTGGTAACATGGTGTTAGGCATATAGATGCCTTGACCTGATGTATTGATATAGTCGTCAATCATTAGTTGTGTTGCTTGATCAAACAACATCACACCTGATAAGAATTGTTCGTAACTACCAAAAACATCAAATGTAAAACTTCCACCAACTGTATCAGAAGGAAGATCTAATTGATAATCAATACCTTCAATGGTTACAGTTAATGTTTGACTTGCTCCTAAAC
>CAZETB010000004.1:0-1467 GCA_964514865.1 uncultured Mariniplasma sp.
AGAAACGGACACAAAAAAATCTCGCACGCAAGCAAAAAAAAGTGCTGTTGAGAATTTTAAAACGAATATAAAGAAACAATTGACAGATAATTTTGATGATGAATCAATAAAAGCAGATGCTATAAATGATATTGTTGATACAGCGTCTCATCTTATGAGTATGCAATTAGAAGGTGAAGTAGAAGCAAAATCAAAGTATAAATTGTTTTTTTCACATAAAAGTGATTCAAAGTGTTTTTCCGATTTTGTTATGGATGTTTTATGTGATTTAGGAATGACTCATGACGAACTCTGGTATACAGCAGATGAGGGTAGAATAGCAAGTCTAGATAAACAAGTTCATAGTAATATTATTCATGAAAACACATTAGTTGTATATTTTTTCAGCAGAGATTTTCGAAATGGTGACTATCCTCTATTGGAAGCAGGAGCTGGATGGGCAACCAAAACGAGTACAGAAATAATTGTTTTTTCTGATCATTTTGATTTTGTTTTAAAAGCACCATTATTTAGTATTGATACTTCAATTTTATTTGATTCAATATTAACAAAATCGAGAATGAGAAAATTCTTAACCGAATTGACACAAGGTATTAATCTAATGATTGATCACTTAAATATCGGTAGAAGAATTTCTGAACCGACTCATGAGACACAAGAGATTAGATTATTGAATATTCCCTCATATCCATCGTTAGCGGATACGCCATCTGATAAAGATGATATCGATTTTATAGATGCGACACTTAAAAGACATTGGGTTGCATATGAACCAGTCATATTAAAATATTTAATGAGTAAAGAAACCTAATACTAAAAGATTATTACTGAATTATTTAACATACTAGTAATATATAATTTTTACTTCTAAGAACGCTTGGGGTGGTAGTGTCAAGATGATGAATTTTGATTATACACACTTAAGAAATATAACATTATATTTACCTGTTATCACAATGCTATTAGGTATTTTTTCAATTGTCTTTGCTATATACAAAACTATAAGACCCAATCTTAAATTTAATCCCGTATCAACTATACTGTTAATAGTAGGTTTGTTTTTTATTTTAATTTCAGCATCACAACTCAGATATGGGTACAAATTGATTTTTGATAATCCTAATGAAACAACAACGATTACAGGGAATGTAGAAAGTATCTCAGACTTAAATATAGGATTAAAATATTACTATAAAGGTGTAGCAGTTTCACCAAAAATTGTTGAGATAGCAGGTGAAGATTACTATTTCATGACATCAGACGATATTCAAGTGAACGATACTATCACTATATCATTTCTAAATCATAGCAGATTTGTTTTGATTGTAGAAATGGAGGTAGAAGGATGAGTAAAATAATCATAAGCGTACCAAAATATAATAAAATCGGAGTAATTTTTGCTTTGATCACACTATTGATTATTAATGTCTTAATTATATTAATCCATGATGTCTTATTGTTGATAGG
>CAZETB010000004.1:1477-52491 GCA_964514865.1 uncultured Mariniplasma sp.
TATTGTATACTACTATTTGAATTATTTAAGAATTTGCAAGTTTACAAAAGATAAATTAATTATATATGGTAACCTAACATTTGATTAAGAGACGAAGATACAAAAAAGATATGAAATAACATATAATAGATTAAAATCAGTTGAACAAATCAAAGTTCGAAAAGGAATTAATTCCGATGGTTTACCATATAAAAAAAGCAAATTAGCTTTTGATGAAAGGTATAATCTAGAACACCTGGATTGTTTGTTGTTTAAACTTTATGATGGTAGTGAGAAAAGATTATTTATATCACGTTTGAGTGACAATAAGATTGAACTTATAAAAAGTAAAATCATTAATCATATATCGAAATAGTTGAATGAGGAGAACCTCCTGAACTTGCATCTGATGAACACTTGGTTTCGTTATTTCCAGCTAACAATGAGGTTACCTCTTATTTAGTGATTAAACATGGTGAGAAAATTCCAGAATAAGGTGGCCCTACATTTGAAGGGTACACATTTGATGGGTGGTACATCTCTCCAGATTATCAAATACCTTGGGATTTTAATCAGGTTATTACTGAAGATGTTTATCTATCTGCGAAGTTTATCAAAAATCCTGTATCTTAAATATAAAATCAAAAACGGAGGGAATCATTTATGTATCAATTTACAAACTCAGTCACTGAAGAAGATTATTTAGCATTTAATGAATATCACTTACTTCACAGTGCACAAGGTAAGAAAGCTTTAATGACGTTTAGAATCTTAACACCTGTTTTATCTCTTTTAGCGATTGTTATTTTTTGGATAGCAAACGTTAGTCAAGAATTACTTATTGCTGAGATTATTGCTTTAAGTCTTGTATCCATCATCATGGCGTTTTATAGCAAGAAAATGCTTTTAAAAACGATCAAGAACAATCTCAAAAGACTTAAAAAAGATGGCAAATTACCATTTAGTAAAGAAACAACCATAACATTTGATGAAGAACGCCTTCATGAAAAATCGATTGATGCAGAATCAAGTATTAATTATTCGTCTATTGAAAAGATTGGAGAAGGAGATCAAGCTATTTATATTTATTTCAGTGCACTCCAAGCCTTTATACTACCATATAGATCGTTTGAATCTGATGAACAAAGACATGAATTTTTATCATTTTTAAACACCAAATGTCAAACAAATAATTGATGATTATTGTAGGGGGAGTCAAATTATGAAATATGCTGGATCTTGTTTATGTGGAGAAATAACTTTCCAAGTAGAAGGATCATTTGAAGAGTTTTATTTATGTCATTGTGAGCGTTGTCGAAAAGATACTGGTTCTGCACATGCTGCAAATCTGTTTTCTTCAACCGCTAAGTTAACGTGGTTATCAGGTGAAGAAAAAATTCGAACATATAATTTTAGAAATGAAGGGCACATAAAAAGTTTTTGTACTGTATGTGGCTCTGCTCTACCAAATATTCAAATGGAAGGTAAGTTATTAGTTGTGCCTGCCGGTAGTCTCGATACAGATGTTTTTATAAAGCCTAACGGGCACATATTTTATGCTGATAAAGCTAATTGGGATCATGAACTTGAATTAGCACCAAAATTCGAAAAATATCCTAAAAAATAAATTTCATAATCTTGTAATAAGACTTTGTGATATGATAATCCTTAAGGGGTGAAACTATGAAAACATTAGGTTTATGTTTACCAGGCGGAGGAGCAAGAGGTGCTTATCAAGCAGGTGCACTACGCGCACTTCACGAATCAGGTATTTTAAAAGATGTTCAATACATTTCAGGAACATCCATTGGTGCAGCTAACGCCGCTGTTTATGCATCGACATCGATTGATCAACTCGAAAGTGTCTGGTTTAACATACCAGAAAATGCTTATAAACATGAAAAGCCATTGCTTTCACGTCTTTTAGAAGATAAATTAAAAGCCATTGATAAAGGCATTTATTCCATGGATACTTTTTCATCGATCATGATGCAACATGTCAGTCCAATAAGTATTCATGCAAAACGTGTGTTTGTAACTGTTTCTGATGGTGGTGATGAAAATAAGGGGTTGTTTGGTCTAGTCAAATCATCTTATGAACATTATTTAAGAAAAGATTCTAAGGTCATCTATTTGCCCTTGGATGAACTAACACCTAAAGAGGCACATAAGGCTGTCGTTGCTTCATGCTCGATTCCTGTTGTGTTTCCAGCAGTCAAAAATGACCATCATAAATTTTATGATGGTGGTGTCTTTGATAACACACCGATCAATCCACTCATTCAATCAGGATGTGATGAAATCATCATTATTCACTTGCATAAACAATATTTCTTTAAACCAGAAAACATTAAAGGTGTCACCATTCATGAGATTAAACACAAGAAGAGTTTAGGTGGTGTCTTAGATTTCTCAAAAGAGCACATTAATCAATTATATCAAGCTGGTTTCGATGATGCATTGGCATGGGTGAATGCCAGAAAATATCAATAAAAATATAAAAGGGATTTCAGCTGAAATCCCTTTATGCTATCTAAACCAATTCCATGCATGCCAATATTGAAAATCTTTTGCAACAATACTTGATATCACATAGCCAACAATCATCATCAAAACTGTAACAATCGAACCATAGATCAGTAATTTCTGATAGATTGGTTTGATGTGATAATCCCCGATTCTTATACTTTGTTTTACAAGGTATTGCATCGTCATGGATTTTGTTGTAGAAAACAATCTCACACTTAAACTAAAGAATAACACAGCAGATGCCCAAGATAAGATAATGTATAATACATGAACACCCATAGGGATATAAGGCATAAATGAGAAAGTATCTAGTTGAAATAGATAATAAACACCAATGGCCCACATCACAAGTGTTGTTGCTGCAAACACGATTAAAACACCATATAGCATGATGAGTAATGGCATCGCAATAAATCCTACTGCAACCAAATCAAACCATTTTTTATGTTGCTGTTCTTTTGAATTCGTATAATCTTTAATAATGCTTTTGACATCACCTAATCTTTTAGCAATATCTTCTTCAGATTTACCTAAGTTGAGTTGTTCATTAAAATAATCTTCATAATCGGTTAAGATATCTTCGATATCATGAACATGATGTTTAAGTAAACCTTGTTTGAGTAATTCAATAAATATGATCTTAGTCATTGTTTTCCTCCAAAAAATAAGATGTGATCGTTTTTAATTCGTTCCATTCTTGTTTAAGTTTGTGATATTGATGGATACCTAAGTCTGTTATGTGATAGTACTTTCTGGCAGGCCCACCACTAACTTCAGATAAATAAGTTGTCACAAACCCATCATCTTTCATCTTTCTTAAAATCGGGTAAATCGTTCCAGGTGATATTTCAATCTTCATACTGATGCTTTCAGAAATATCATAACCATACTGATCTTTCTTTTGAAGCATCGCGAGTACGAGTAGATCTAAAATGCCTTTTTTATATTGTATATTCATGTCGTTTATCTCCTTGTTTGATGGTATATAATATGTGATTCAGTTTTAAAAATAGTTGGATGACTATTTGATAGAGGAAGAACAAGATAAGGAAATAGAGCAAATAGTCATAACTAGAAATCTGTTGATTTCCAAAAAGGTAGACAAGAAGGTCACCACCTAGTAACATTCTTATGAAAATAAATGGTTGAGTGAACGAAACAAATCGATTGATCACAATCACGTAAATGACATAGATGCCTGTGAATGATAGAATTGATTTTCTTGTTACGTTATGAAAAGAGATGTCATTCATCACTAACATGCTACCTAAGAATAAGATACTGTGATTGATAAATGCCATCATAGTCACATGAAATCCATTTTGTTCCATGTAGCGATCTGCTAAAAAGATAAATGATATAAGATAACCGATACCAGATATGAATCCCATGAATGATGCGATAGGCATCATCTTTTTCAAGTTAAATAGAACAGCAATCGAAAAGATAAAGTAGCTTAATGTTGAATATTCTAAAGGAATCTTTGTGATATCTAAAAATAGCCCATAGAGCGTATATTCAATAGTCTTATAAATCAATAATGCACTTACGGTTGTTTTTAATATCAAGTTCTGATAGCGTTGAGGAATCTTAATAAGTAAAATACTTAACATCAAGATTGAACCAGATAAAACCATACCCATAAAATCACCTCTTTATTGTTTACTACTATATATTGTATAATAGGTGGATATGATTTGTCAAATGTTTATTTAAAATGATTGACATTGACGCTACGTTAAGGTTTATACTGAATGTGAGGTGGTTTAGTCATGTTGTATACGATTCAAGAACTTTCGAACTTAGCTGGCGTATCAAAAAGAACGCTTAGATATTATGATGAAATAGGATTATTAGTTGCAAAACGTAGAAAGGATTCATCATATCGCGTTTATGAAACATCTGATGTTGATATCCTCCATTATATTTTAATATTAAAAGAGATGGGTTTTGGATTAGATCAAATAAAAGTAATCCTAGAAAAATCATCAAGTGAACACATGATAAACATATTTGAAAAACACGTGATTGAGTTATATCAACGTCAAGAAAAAACACAAAAAATGATTCATAATGTAAAACAAACGATAGCATCACTAAAAGGAGAAGCACAGATGAACAATCAGGAAAAATTTGAAGGGTATAAAGAAGTTTTGTTAATTGAGAACGATCAAAAGTATAAAAACGAAGTGATTGATCGTTGGGGAAACCAAGCATATGAAACTTCAAGAAAAGCATTTACCTGCATGACAAAAGATGAGTTAGATGCCTTTAATCAATTAGCTGGTGACATCATTAAATGTCTCCATGACTTAAAAAATGATATACATAATCATTCAAAAAGATATGAATTATTTAGTAAGCATAAATCTTGGTTAACCCAAGCATGGGGTGGGACATATCAAAAAGCTGCACACAGGCAAATTGTCATGATGTATGTCGAAGACGAACGATTTAAAAAATACTATGATCAACATGGTGAAGGATTTGCTGAAATATTAAGAGATTGTGTTTTGGAATTTGCATAAAAAAACGCCTTATGATAAGGCGCTTAATTCTTGAGTACCATCTGTTATCTTTACCTCATAGAAGGTAGGCTTATAGCCTATCTTTTTTTCATAGTTATGAATCACAGTTTCTTTTAGTGACTCAACATCATGATCAGGTATAATAGCAACCACACAGCCACCAAAACCAGCACCTGTCATACGTGCACCAAGTGCACCAGCTTTGATCAGTTCTTCTTGGAGTGTATCAAGTTCAATACTAGTAACTTCATAGTCATCACGAAGTGATTGATGAGAAGAAGTCATGAGATTAGCAAAATGTTGGATATCACCTTGTTTTAAAGCTTTGGTAGATTGAATAGTGCGTTGTTGTTCTGTGATGACATGTCTTACACGACGATAAACCACAGGAGATAGTGATGTTTCTATATCACTTAAATCATCTAAGTTTAATTCACATAAGTGTGTGATCTTTTTTGTTTTTTTGATGATGGATAAAGCTTCTTGACATTCACTGAAACGTTCATTGTATTTCGATTCTGCAAGTCCTCTTCGCTTGTTGGTATTTGCAATGATGAGTTTTTCTTGCTGCAACTTAATCGGAATTAAGTCATAAGCTAAAGTATCTGTATTTAATAGAATGGCGTGATCTTTCTTTCCTGCAATCACAGCAAACTGATCCATAATACCAGAGTTAACACCAACGAACTTATTTTCTGCATATTGGCCTAATTGAGCCATTTTTTCTTTAGATAAGTTTAAATGATAAAACGTATTAAATATATATATAACGAGCATTTCTAATGATGCTGAAGAAGATAAACCAGCACCGAGTGGCATGTCACCTTCAATGTATAAATCGATACCTTTATCAAACGTGTAACCTTCTTTTTGTAGTGCTTGTATGGATCCTTTGATATAGTCAACCCAAGCATGACTAGCATCTTTTTTTAAATCATGTAGTGAAAATTCGTAAACGATATTTGAAAATGATTTAGAAAAAACAGTGACTAAATCATCATCTCTTAATTGTGCCACACCATAGGTGCCATAGCTTAATGCACATGGAAAAACAAAACCACCATTATAGTCAATGTGTTCACCGATCAAGTTGACACGTGATGGTGAAAAGAAGACTTTACCATCAGTTCTTTTGAAATGTTTGTTAAAAGCTTGATGGAGATGATTAATCATATGAGTACCTCTTCAATCCATGTGGTGAAAGCTTCAATGCCTTCATCATCTTGTTTAAAGACACCACAGTCTTCTAGAACTTGCTCAAATACTAAACCAATCTCTTCTTCAATGAGACGATCGATATTTTCTTTCGTGTAACGATGTTTATCTTTAATCTGATTCATCCAATCGACATGCTTAATTGACCGTTCAGGTAAATCAATAGAGTCACATAAGTAAGCTTTGACATCCATCATTTCTTTCTCTAAACGTGCAGGGAGAATAGCTAACCCCATCGCTTCAATAAGGCCAATATTTTCTTTTTTAATGTGCCACTTATCTTGGTGAGGGTGGAAATAACCAAGTGGATATTCATCTGTAGTCAAGTTATTTCTTAAGATAAGATCAAGTTCATAATGTCCATCTTTATGGCGTGCAACCGGTGTGATGGTTTGATGTGGTGTTTTTTCTGTTTTTGCGACAATCATGAGTTTCTTATTTTGATACTTTTTCCATGCACTAAGGATCTTAACGGCATGTTCAACAAGTTCAATCTTGTTTTCACTGACTAAACGAATCGTTGATAATGGCCAATTAAGCATATGATAAGAAACACCTTCAACCTGCCAAGTCTTTAAGGTTTTTGCATGTTCAATCGGGAACGTATAACGTCCTCCTTGATAATGATCGTGCGATAAAATAGAACCACCTACAATGGGAAGATCTGCATTTGATCCAAAGAAGTAGTTTTGGAAACGATCAGTGAGTTCAAGTAAATTCTCAAATGTCTTTTGATCAATCTTCATGGGAATGTGATTTTCATTGATCACGATCGCATGTTCGTTATAGTAAATATACGGTGAGTATTGAAAGAAGTAAGGACCATTTTTTAAATCGACTTGAAGAAGTCTTAATTGATCTCTTGCATCACGTTTTAAATCACCTGAAAATCCTTCATTTTCAATGCAGAGTAAACACATCGGATAGGTTGTTGAAGATTGTTGTGAGTCTTTAATAATATTTTTTGGGTCTTTTTCTGGTTTTGATAAGTTAATGGTAATGTGTAAATCACCATACTTAGAAGGTGTTGAAAAAGATTTATTTTTAGCAATTCGGTCCATACGGATATAATTGGTATGTCTTGCATAACTATAAAGATAGTTGATGCCACGTTCAGGCTTTTTGTTGTAAAAGTAAAAAAAACGATTTTCTAGTTCTGAGGGTGATTTTGAGAAGATGTTCATAATCTTGGTATCCATATAGTCACGTACAGCGATATCATCTTCAATAAAACCTTCTTTGACGAGTTCATCTAAGATGGGGTTCAGTGCATCTGCAGGATAAGTGATTTGTTTAGCCTCAGGATATGTGCCATCAAATTCAATCTCTAAAAGAGAATACATTTGATTTCTGACATAATTTAAGTCTCTACCATCAATTAACATGTGTTCTAACGCGTACAAAATAAGATCTTCAATATGTTGTTTCATAGATTGCCTTCTTTCACTTTTTTCATAATTATATTTTATCATATTTCATCTTAGTTTAAGGATATTTTTTCAAATTGAAGCAATCAAAGAGGTTCTGTTTGTGATACAATAAAAATAGTAAAAAATAGGGGGTTTCACCATGAAGTTAACATGCTATCAGGAATATCACGAAAACAAAGAAGAAAGATTAAAAAAACTTTATGATATCATTGGATATCCGCTTCGTAATCAAGATATCAGTTTATGTGCTATCACATGTTCTAACTTTGCTAAAGAGTACAATGAATGCAAACAAGATGTCATTTATGAACACGACGGTTTAGCTGTTGTGGGTGATGCAGTCTTAAAAGCAGTCATCTCGATTCACTTCTTTAGTCCAGAACTTACAGAAGGCTATTTAACTGATCGAAAGAAAGAATTAGAAAGCAATGCATCACTTCAAGAGATTGCATATAAACTTAAGATTGATGATGTTTTATTTTCATCAAATACGGATTTACAAGGAAAAAAGAAAATGGCAACCGCTGTTGAAGCCATCATTGGCGCACTCTATTTCTCTCATGGCTTTGAAGCTTGTCAAACCTTCATTAAAGATAAGTTATTTGTTGGTTTATTATAACGAGGAAATCTATGAAATTGATCATTATCTTCGGTCCACATGCTGTTGGTAAAATGACGGTGGGTCAAGCATTATCTGAAAAGACAAAAATACCCTTATTTCATAACCATGAAAGTATTGAACTTGCACTATCTCTCTTGCCCAAAGATGTCTCATTTGGTTCTTTAAGTCAAGAGATTAGAGCTGTTGTCTTTAAGCATGTATCACAAGCACATGGATTAGGGCTAATTTTTACTTTTATGTGGGCTCTTGATATGAAAGAAGATCATGATTACATGAACGAACTTGAAACGATGTTTATCAGAGAAGGCGCTGATGTTTATTATGTTGAGTTATGTGCTGATTTAGATGTTCGACTAGACCGTAATGCATCAGAAAACAGACTAAAACATAAACCATCTAAACGTGATATTGAAGCAAGCACAGAGCGTTTTATCAGACTAGAGAATAAGTATCGACTTAATTCATATGAAGGCGAGATTAAAAAATCCAACTACATGAAAATAGATAATACCAACCTATCTGCTGATGTGGTTGCTGATCTGATTATACAGTTTTTCAAACTATAAATAGCATGACTCAAGGCACTACGCTTGAGTCATTTTTCTTTTCTTTTATTGATTTAAGATAAACTTAAGAAATTACATCTTTGTTTCATATCTTAATTTTTGTATAATATATATGAATTTATTTCATATTTATTTCTTCACGATGTTATACATAACAGGAAGGACCATCGACATGAGAAAGATTATCATCTTGTTTTTTTTATGTTTTGTCACATTTCTATTTATTCCTAAGACGCACGCAGCTAATGAAATCGACTTTGAGGAACTATTTAATCAACATCAAAGTGTTATGCTCATCATTCATCCTGTCACGGGTGATATTTATTATGCTAATCAAGCTGCAGTAAGTTTTTATGGGTATCAAAGAGATGTATTACTTTCCATGTCCATAGATGATATCAACACACTAACTCCTGAAGAAATCTATAGTGAAAGGCAAAAAGCTTTTGCTGAGGCTAGAAATTTTTTTGTGTTTAAACACCGTATAGCAAGTGGTGAAATCAGAACGGTTTATGTACACTCATACCCCATTGAGATTGGTGATGAAACCTATCTCTATTCACTCATCGTTGATGAGACAACTTATCTAGCACAACAAGATACAGAGCGTTTATTAAACTATCTCGTTATTGGGATTCTTGCTGCTGGTATTATTGTTACACTTGGTTTAGTGACCATATTTAATAAGAAAAATAAAGCCTTAAGACAAAGTGAAGAACGCTTTAAAGCCTTACATAATGCATCCTTTGGTGGTATCACCATTCATGATCAAGGTGTTATCGTTGCTTGTAATCAAGGGTTATCCGATTTAACGGGATACACCAAAGAAGAGTTAATTGGTATGAATGGTTTGTTATTGATTGAAGAAAGTCAACGAGATTATGTTAGACACCAAATTCAAACCGGTTATGAAAAATCATATGAATCACTATGTATTAGAAAAAATGGTGAAGTATTTCCTGTTCGCATTGAAGCTAAGAATATCATTTACCAGAATAAAAAAGTTCGTGTAACAGAATTTCGTGATATTACAGAGATTAAGAAACAAGAAGAAATTCCTTTCTTTTCAAGAATTATTGGTATCTGTGATGCTTATGAAGCTATGACATCCGATCGACCTTATCGAAAAGCAATGTCTAAAGAATATGCCATCAGTGAACTTAAGAATTGTTCAGGATTACAGTTTGACCCACATTTAGTTAAAATCTTTATTGAAGAAGTTTTAGTTGAAGATGAAGTAACTAAAGACTCACTTGTTGAAGCATTTGAACTATAAAAGAATTCCCCTCATCCATGATGAGGGGTATTTTTATGTTTCGATGTTCATGTATTAAGCATTAAAGGTCTTTTCTCATTTGAATACTTGTTGCTACATAACCTGTTGATTCATATAATATTCTTGCACCATGATTGTGTCCAAAGACATGTAAACCGATCGTTTTAGCGCCTTTATTCTTTGCATCTTCTTCACATGCTTTTAAGACCTTTTTACCATAACCTTTTCTTCTCATAGATTCATCAATGAAAAAATCAAAGATAAAAGCATCGTGTTGATTTCTAAAACCATACCAGATGAAACCAACACGGATATTTTGGTCATAAGCATAGTAAAGATAATGGTTCTCTGTGTTGATCCCTTTAGGTAGTAGTGATTCAAACGTTGATTTTGATTGCTGCATTGCTTTATCTTGTTCAACGATACCTGATGTTACGAGTTCATTTGCATAACCTGTAATCGCATGATGAACATATGTTTGATATTCATCTTTTGTAAGTTGTTTGAGTTTCATCTCAATAACCTCATCTTTTTCTTTTATTATACCTTATATTTCTTTGCTTAGGACTTGATCTATATGACAGAAAGATTATAGAGTAACTTGACGTTTGACCTGAACATGATAAAAAAGTAAAAGTGTGTGTGATACGACAATGGGGATGATATAAAAGAGGGTATTAACAACTAATACTGTATACCAAGGTGCACTACAAGTTATACATTGATAAAGCGTAATAGCTTCAACTGATGTATGAATGATATAAATGAGGTCAATGATGATGGCGATGATCAGAAATAACTTGCGTAGCATTTTAGGCTCTTTTTTCATGACTTTACTTGAAATAAATCTAGATAATAAACCGTATGATAACAAATAGATGATAAAGTAAATAACACCCCAAAAACCTAGTGAAATAGAAGATAAAGAATCAAAATAGATATAAATTGGAGTTAATGCTATTGCTGCTGCAATCACGACATAAGGCCATCTTGTGCGTATGAGTACACTGATAGCACCTAAAAGTATATAACCGATTGGTAATAGAATGGCGAATACTGCTAGACCAGAAGTTGGATCAAATTTAAAACTGTAATAAGGAATTAATATGCCAATTGACGCATAGACAATGGTGAGAATTAGTGCATAGATCAAATTTTTTTGATGCTCCAATGATTCTGCATTTTCCATGGTCATGATAGCTATTTCTTCATCTGAAAACAGATTATCTAAACTGACATGGAATAGCTTGGCGATAGCAAGTAAACTATCCATGTTAGGTATTCCTTTATCGGTTTCCCATTTTGAGATAGCATTTCTAGTCACGTGTAGTTTTTCTGCGAGTTGCTCTTGTGTCATGTGATGATCTTGTCTAAGCTTTTTAATTTTATGTCCTACCTTCATGTGAAACCTCCACTAAACCTATTATAGCGTAGTGACTTTGAAAATGTAAGACACGAATCGTTACGTTCACATATTCCTGCATGTTTACATAAAAAAAGATGGTGTCACAATGAGTCACCATCTAATCGTTTAATCTTTAATTATTCATTGTTCAATCTTAATCGAATCAATTTCCATATGATAAGGAAGATCCTCATCAACAATCTTTCCACCATACCATCCACCAACCGCAAGGTTGATAATGACGTAGTAGGGTTGATCAAATGGCCATTCATTCACAGTGTCACCCTCTTGTTTTTCAACACGGAAGAATTCTTTTTGATCAATTTGAAATGATAGATAGTCCTTTGTCCAATCGAGTGTATAATCATGAAATTGCTCAGATGCATCAGGAACTGAAATCTTTGTTCCTTTATCAGTTTTGATGCGGTGATTATAACTTTCAGTGTGAATAGCACACGTGATGATACCAGGTCTATTACCTGCGAACTCAACAAGATCAATTTCACCGCATAATGGCCATCTCACGCGGTTTTTATCGGTATTACCCATTAGCCATAATGCTGGCCACGCACCACGTCCTTTAGGCATTTTAGCACGTATGGTTAACTTACCGTATTGAAATTCGATCTTACCTCTTGTGTTAATTCTCGTTGATTGATACTTGCATTCTTCTTTATCATGAAGGTTAGCTACAAGATGTAGTTTGCCATCTTTTATATAGCCATTTGATAGATCATTGACATAGCACTGGGATTCATTATTTGCCCATTTAGTTCCTACTTCAATGTTCCAATGGTTCTCATTAATGTTGCCATCGATTTGAAAATCTTCAAAATATAGTGTTTTCATGTTTACCTCCCAAATACTCACATAGTATAACACAAACCTATAAAACGTCAATCCTTTTATGCTATGATGGTGAGTGGAGATGATAACGTGGTTCGATTAGTCGAAGTCAATCAAAAAAATATCTTTAAGGTCTTAAGTTTATCTAAGACATTAGATGATTATCAACAAACATGTGTTGCACCTAATGCCGTGTCACTAGCTCAAGCTTATGTAAGTCCACAAGCGTGGCCGCGTGCGATAGAAGTTGATGGTGAGATTATCGGTTTTGTCATGCTTTCACTTGATGATTCAGATGTTGATCTAAGTGATCAACCAGCTTATCATTTATGGCGTTTCATGATTGCAAAACCTCATCAAGGTAAAGGTTACGGTAAGAAGGTTTTAGATCTTATCGTCGAAAAAGCTAAAGCTGATGGACGAAAATATCTTTACACATCATGTGAAATGAGTGGGAAGATGCCTTTTGCTTTTTACACATCGTATGGATTTATCGATACCCATGTAGTTGATGATGGTGAAGAAGTTTTAAAACTTAAACTGGATTAATTCTTTGATTGGTTCATAACATACATGACATCATAACTTGATATAAAGGAGAATTTTTACATGTACTTATTTCCAGCAGTTAAACACATTGAAGAAATGACAGGAACTTTTGATGTATCAGGAGGAATTCCTTTTAAGCACATCAAAGAAACGGTAATCTTTGACCACATCTTTTTTTATCCCCTACGGGAAGTTGATGATGATCATGTCGCTTTATCATTTATAAAAGATAAATCACTACATGAACAAGGTTATAAGATATCCATTACAGATGATCATATCCTGATTACCTATCACAAGGCACAAGGCATTTTTTATGCCATGCAAACCCTTAAACAAATTTATATACAAAATCGTAGAGGGTTACCCTGTTTAGAAATCAGCGATGAACCTGATCTTGAAGTGCGTGGGTATATGCTAGATATTTCTCGTAATAAGATACCAAAACTTAGAACACTCAAGAGTTATGTTGATCTTTTAGCAAGTCTAAAATATAACCATTTTGAACTCTATGTGGAAGGATTTAGCTATCTATATCCTAGTCATGAAGCACTCTATGACAAAACCATGACACCTCTCACGCCACGTGAGTATAAGTCTTTAGAACGTTATGCAAAAAAGAATATGATCGATTTAGTTCCTTGTCATAATGGGTTAGGTCATATGACTGCATGGCTAAAAAAATATCCAGAACTTGCAGTGATGCCAGATGGTATGTTCTTTTGGGGAGCGCATCGTGATCCTTCAACCGTCAATCCACTTGATCCTAAAAGTTTAGAACTTGTTAAATCATTTTATGAAGATGCTTTAAAGTATACAAAATCTTCTTATTTCCACATGAATTTAGATGAACCCTATGAATTAGGTCATGGTAAAACCGAAGAAGAGGGTAAACGACTTGGTGTTGGTCAAATGTATTTGGATTATGTTTTAAAACTTTATGCATTTGTTAAAGATCATGGAAAGACACCACTCATTTGGGGTGATGTCTTAAATCACTATCCAGAATTATTAAATCAATTACCTAAAGATTTAATCTATGTTGACTGGGGATATGATCAGGATTATCCATTCTACAAGACGCTTAAGCGTTTAGGTGATTTGGGTGTTAAGTTTATGGCAGCACCTGGAACATCAACCTGGAATTCGTTAACAGGAAGACACTTTAACATGATTGAAAACATCAGACAAGCATGCCTACATACCAAGATTAACAACGGTTTAGGGATGTTGCTCACTGAATGGGGAGATAATGGTCATCTTCAAACTTACACTCAAGGCATTCCTGCGATTGCTTTTGGGGGTATGGAATCATGGCATGCACGGATCAATAATCAATTTGAAATCAAAAAGTATATTGATATCATTGAAATGAATGATCCAAGTGAAAGAACAGGACATATTTTAATCGATCTAGCGTCTTATCATACCTTTGAGTCATCATTTCGTTATAATGGAACACGCTTGATGGATGTGATTTACGCGATCAATCGAGCAGATAGCCTTCATCTGCAAGAAGATATGTACCGTGAATTATCAACCCATAGTTATGGTGAACCAGAAACTTACAGACGTATTAGTAGATATTTAGACAGTCTTGATATACAGTGTAAACGGATTTCCGTGTTACATCCCAAGGATAAATGGCAAAAGACAGAAATCATGTGGTCAAAAGATATGTTAAGAGCTTTGATGTATATCATTCATCTGAATTATTATAACTGTTCAAATGATGATTTCATTCATCACAAGAAGTGGTTATTCGACCATTATCCAAAGATCTTAAAGACATTTGAGAACATGTGGCTTCATTTTAATAAACCAGGTGGTTTGGAACAATCCATAAAACCTTTAAAAACACTTGATCTTTATATCAAGGAAATCCAAACGTTTAACTGGCTTGAACGGAATCCCAAATCAGGTAGATTAAGTGTTTTCCAAAAAAAGAAAAATGCCATGAACTAAAGAAAAATCCCCAAACTTGGGGATTGTTTTTTTATTCTTCGATAATGAAGTGAATACCACGATTGATGATACTCTTTGTGATCTCTGCCATCTCCTCAGGAGATTCTTTCATACCGTTGTTAAGCCATAGTCTTAAGATACCTATGAAAGCATTAAGCACTGAGATGTAATAGTATTCCATTTTCGTATCATCTTTATGCGTCTTTGAACGCTTGAGTGATGAACGAAACACATTTCGTCCTAAATTGTAGACTTTTTCAACGAAGTGTGGATCAGCATTTTTGTTTAGTAGAAGTAAGAAGAGTTGATGATATTTGATTGCGATATGATAAACATCATAGAATATTTGGTTGTTAAAGTATGCGACATCTTTCTCACCACGTTTAAGTAAGAGTAAAAGTTCAACCCATGCTTCACCCTCTAAATTTTCAATAAGATCTTTGACACTGCCAAAGTGGGTATAAAAGGTTGTACGATTAATCTGAGCTTCATAACATAATTCTTTGATGGTGATATCTTGGACAGGTCTTGTTTCGACAAGTCGGTATAACGCATCTTTTAATAACGTGTGGGTCACGCGAACACGATGATCCATTTTTTGATCATTCATAAGATCACATCCTTTATACCATCAATTTACCACAATTCACTTAAAAATAAACAACATGTTGATGGTAAAAACATTATGTTGTCGTTTATTTCCCATCATTTTATTGACATTTAACTAGTTTGTCAACACATAGGTGATAGATGTCGATTATCAGCATAAAAGCTTTGTTTTTATCGTTTTTATATGTAGGGTTCTCCTTTTATACTGAAAATGAAGGAGGCATATATCATGAAAAGAATAATGATTATCATCATCACGATTCTCGTGATCGGAACATCCATATTTTTACTACCACACGTTAATGTCAATTATGACATGAAGCGTTATTTACCTCAAGATAATGAACTTGTTCAAGGCATTGATCTACATGATGATCTTTATGGAACATCAAGCTACACATTTTTACTCCTTGAAAATACCTCGTTATCGGATGCACTTGCTGCAAAACAACAACTCATTTCCATCAATCATGTATCGAGCATCATGTTTATCGATGACATTTTAAATGAACTTTCATGGGGGTTATTACTTTCTCAAAGCGATCTTGCTACTCAGATGCAATTGAACGCGACACTTTCAACGTTAATGGGTACAGGCTTATCATTTACAGAGGCTTTTTATCAGATCGTGATGGGGATGCCAGTAGGTGTTGCTGATGAACTAAAAAACAACATCGCTCACTATGAAAATGATGGTATCTACAAGATGATGGTCACATTTGATCTAGCTTCTAGTTCAAGTGAGATTGAACCAACCATTGAGTTGATCAAAGCATCGTTTGCTTTATCAAGTCACGACTATACACTGGTTGGTGGTGTGATGTCTGATTTATTTGTGCGTGATGCGATTGAAGGACAAGTCCTTAAGATCACACTTGTTTTAATTCCATTAGTTTTAATCATTTTATTATTGATGACACCATCGTTTTCTGATTTGATCGTATTCCTTGTGGTGAGTGGTATTGCAATTCTTATTAATCTTGGAACCAATGCAATCTTTAAAGATATATCATTTATTACCCAATCGATGGCGATTGCCTTACAGCTAGCTATTTCACTCGATTACATCATCTTTGTGGTTCATCGTTACCACAAAGATCGTGAAAAAGATGATAAAGATCCTGCCATGAAGAAGACATTAGGTCATGTCTCATCACCTGTTATCGCAAGTGCTGTAACAACCGGTGTAAGCTTTCTAGCACTTGTCTTTATGCGTTTTTCGATAGGTATGGATATCGGCTTAGTCTTCTTAAAAGCTGTAACACTTTCAGCCTTATCATCTCTTTTATTAGGACCTATTATCATCAAGTGGGTTGATAAATGGATGATCAAATCGAAACATAGAGTCTTCATCCCACGTTTTAGTGCATTTTCTAAGTTTATTTATAAGTTGCGTTATGTCTTTTTAGCGGTATTTATTTTAGCGATTGTTCCAGCGTATTATTTCCAATCTCAAAATCAATTTATTTATGGGGAATCATCCTTAATCGGAAGTGCAGGAACATCCTATGATGACGATGTTAATAAAATGGTTGATGCGTTTGGCCATGAACAGCAAGTTATTATTTTAACAAACCAAGATCCGTTAAAAGAAGCTCAATTGTATCAAGAGCTTGCATTAGATAATACGCTATCCATCACATCTGTTCAAAGTTTTGTCTATTATCAAAGTATTATCACAGATCCACTGATCCTGCAAGGACTTGAACCAAATTTTCATCAAGATAGTTATGCAAGAGTGATATTAACGATGGATTTAGAAGAAGAATCTGAAGCATCATTTGAAACCATGGGTCATCTTCAAAGTCTTTTGAATGATCAAGGATTTGATGAAGCCTACATCATCTCATCCACACAAGCAGCGTTATCGATCAAAGAAGTCATTGAAACCGACTATATTTATGTCACCTTTATCGCGTTAGGTCTCATCATGGTTGTTATCTTTTTCACCTTTAAGAACTGGATTTTACCAATCATCTTACCACTAGTTATTGTCACATCCGTATTTCTTGCGATGACAGTACCTTATTTTGCAGGTTATTCACTCTCGTTTCTAGGTTATCTGGTATGTTCAACGATTCTTTTAGGGGCTACGATTGACTATGCGATTCTATTTACTAAGAGGTATATTGAACTCAGAGAAGAGTTCGATGTACACTTGAGTATCGAAAAAGCCATCGAAGATAGTGCACCATCGATCATGACATCAGCACTGATCTTTTCCATCGCAGGTTTATCCATATCCTTCATATCATCAGTCCTTGCAATTCAGCAAATTGGCTTGCAAATTGCATTAGGTGCATTCTTTGGTTTGCTTTCGGTTTTAGTACTCCTACCACAACTTCTTTTCATTTTTGACCACTGGATTAAAAAATCAAAGATCAAAGTGTAAAGAACATAACGAAGTTAAGTGAAGAAATCAAACTCTTCACTTTTTTCTTTTAAAAATCGTTCAAGTGATGATACAATAGGCTTGTACTTATGAAATCAAACGAGGCTACTATGAAAATTATTGCACATCGTGGGCTATCATCTCAAGCCCCTGAAAACACGATTAAAGCATTTGAACTTGCTGGTAAAGAACAACGTTTTTTCGGTATTGAATGTGATATTCACGAAACGAAAGATCACGCATTTGTTGTGATTCATGACCACAACTTAAAAAGAATGTGTGACATTGATAAAAACGTTAAAGATCTCACCTTAAAGGAGATCAAAAAATATAAAATTAAATCAGGAAATCATGTCAGCACATATCCCAAAGAAAAAATACCGACCTTTGATGAGTATTTAGATATTTGTAGTTACTATGATAAGGTTGCTGTCATTGAAGTTAAAGAAGTAAGCGAACTTGCTTCGCTCACTGAAGTCGTTAACAAAATTGAAGATCACCCCGGTTTAAGAACTGTGATCATCTCTTTTAACGTTAATTACCTTAAGTACATGCGTGCGCTATCTGACACACTTGAACTGCAACTATTAGCTGATGAATTAAAAGAAGATATCTTATATGATTTGAGAGTCAATAAAATTGATTTATCATTATGGCATGAAAATATCACCAAAGAACGTGTAGAACTCTTAAAAAAAGAAGGGTTCAAGATTGCAGTTTTCACAGTAAACACAACCAAACTTCAAACCAAATACAACAAACTGGGTATTGATTATTTAACAACAGATAAATGAAAAGAGGACGATTATGAAAATTTCAGTTGGCGGTATGATCGCATCAGGTAAATCAACCTTAGTGAAGCGTTTAGGTGAAGCCTTAGAATTACCTGTTATGGAAGAGTTTGAGCGTGATGATGAAGTCTTCAACACGCTATTAAGATGGCTCTATGAACAAAAGAATAATGTTGAAATGCTTCTACAGATTTACTTTATTCACAATCACTGGCTCAATCAAGTTAAATACGATGGTTCATTCATCGTTGATCGTGATTTGGTCGAACATTGGCTCTTTGCACAACACAATTTAAAGAAAATGCCAACCATTATGAATATGTATAACGGCGTATTTCATGCGTACATGAACCAAGTTAAGAAACCTGATTTATACATCGTCTTAGACGTTGATTGGGAACATTTTAAAAAGCGCGTGATGGAACGTGGTAGAGAACAAGAAATTGAAAACTTTGCTAAAAATGAAGCATACTTTAAAGATTTAATTAGCGATTATACAACCAAAGTTGTTGCACAATGTGCAGTTTATGACATACCTTATGTTGTGATTAACACCAATGGCATGACAGAAGATGAAGTTTTTAATCGTGCGATGGAAGAAATTAATAAAATTAAAGCTTAATTCATGTTACACGAGGTATCTATGTGATGCCTCTTTCTTATGATGTAGGAGGATTTATGTCGTCAAAAAACCGTATGGAGTATCTTTTTAAAGATGATACCCAAAGAGATATTGTTATTATTTTCCCAGGTGGTGGTTATGAAAGAACATCACATAGGGAAGCTTATCCTGTTGCACAAGTCTTGATGGATCGAGGCTTTCATACTGCCATTTTTTGGTATCGAGAAACAAAACTCATCTATCCAGAGATTAAAGATGAAGGACTACACATGATTGAAGAAGTCAAAAAAGATCATCGTGTTGGTCGTATCATCTTATTAGGGTTTTCTGCAGGTGGTCATTATGCATTGATGTTATCCATCCATGGATCTCAATTGATCTATAAAACCGTGTTAGCCTATCCTGTTGTCTCATCAGATCCTCTGATCAGACATGAAGGATCGATTAAAAATCTACTGGGAACTTTAGATTCACCTTATCTTGCATCTGTATCACTTGAAAAAGCGATTCATGATGATGTTAAACCGATGTTTATCATGCACACACAAGATGATGCAACTGTGCCTGTTGAAAACAGTTTACGTTTAATCGAAAGTTTGCAGCAGCATGCCATTCATTATGAATGTCACATTTATCCTGAAGGAAGACATGGTCTTTCTTTAGCAACCAAAGAAACAGCATTTGAAGATATGGACCCTGAAGAATTCGCCAAAGAAAATAAAAGCGTTGCTTCATGGTTTGATTTAGCCATTAGTTTTATGAAAAGAGGTATTTAACAATGATTAATGTTTTAATGAGTAGAGGTATTTTGGGTAGCGACATGATGGTTGATGCATTAGCTGAACACATCAAGCCTAACATGAAAGTTGCAGTTTTGTTATATTCTTTTTTTGAAGATCAGTTCCAAACTGAAGAACAATACCATGAGTTTTATGCAAAGGGAAGTGAATACTACGATAAAATTGTAGGTGGTTTCTTACCTTATGGCATTCTTGAAGAAAACATCATGTGGATAAACTATTATCAAACAACGCCAAAAACAGCTATACATATGATTGAACAATCGGATATCATCTATTTTCCAGGTGGTGCACCAGATCAAATGATGGCGCGTATCAATGAAAAAGGAATTAAAGAAGCCATTGAAAAACATCAAAAAATCTATGTTGGCTCATCTGCAGGTGCGATGATTCAATGTCATTATTATCACATTTCAAAAGATCATGACTACAAGAGATTCTCATATGAAGAAGGTTTGAATCTTTTACAAGGCTTCTCCATTGAGGTTCATTATCGTAGAAAAAAAGTTCAAAAAAGTGCGATGCGTAAGGTATTTAGAAGTTTTTCACACCCTATTTTTACGATTCCAGATGATGGTGCACTGATCGTTTATGATGAAGAAATTGAACTTTTAGGCACTGCCGATCTCATGTATATTTCTAAGGGTGTTTATCGCTGATTAATCAACATGAAAATACTTTCATTATTTCAAGAAGTTATCGCCTATAAGAAGCGTAGCTTCTTTTTTTATTGAAAATGATGAAACTGAAAACGGTTTACGAAATCGATTTCGAAAAAATCATTTTTAGGCTTTACAAATGACCTTTGATAAGGTAGACTAAAAATAGGAAATCGGTTTCCGTGAGGTGAAGTCATGCTAAAGAAACAACTGCAACTTAGACAAAACGATGGTTTTTACTTTCCACTTTTCAATTTAAAGGGTATGCGTTCATCCATGACGCCTTTTTGGGGTGGCGATCTCAAATCTGATCATCATCACTACCTCTTAGCACCAACTTCAGAGCTCAGTCTTTATGAACATACGACATCTAGAAATCTATTCATGGAAGTTGATGGTACCATGTATCTATTCAACGGTCAACGTGACTACCAACAAGATGATGAGATGTTAGTTGAAGCTGGACTTCTTTATCATAAGATCAACCGCAAGAGCAAAGTTATAACGACTGAAATTACAAGTTTCATACCATTAGATGACATGGTTGAACTTCATCATATCAAACTTTCTAATCCAACATCACAAGCAATTCATATTAAATTAACAACCGCTATTCCTCTTTATGCAAGAAGCGCTGATAACTTAAGAGATCATCGTCATGTGACCTCTCTTTTATCACGTATTGAAACGACTGAACATGGCATTTTCAATCAACCTACCTTATCGTTTGATGAAAGAGGACATAAAGTGAATCAGGATGTCTATAGCGTGATAGCTGATAGTACTGATTTAACGATTAAAGGATTTATTCCTACGATGCAAGACTTTATTTCTGGTGGATCCGTTTTATTCCCCAAGGGATTAAATCAGATCACACCATCACATCATATCGTTCACGGTTACGAGGCTATGGGTGCCATTCAGTTTGATGAAAAGGTACTAAAACCTGGTGAATCAGTAAACCTATACCTCTCCTTAGGGATTCACCCATCACAAGAAGATGCGCACCTTAGCCTGTCTTTATGTAACCAAAAAGCATTTGATCAGGAACTTAAAAAAGTTCATTTCTTCTTTGAAAACTATGTGAAGAGATTATCGTTTAAGATTGCTGATGAAAAAACATCAGATCAACTCTCATGGGTTGTACTACAGCCGATGTTAAGACGTTACTTTGGTAATTCATACTTACCTCATCACGACTACGGACGTGGTGGTAAAGGTTGGCGTGATCTTTGGCAAGATTTATTAGCTTTGATCATGATGAACGACGACTCTGTCAAAGAGTTACTTTATAATAATTTTCTAGGTGTTCGCTTAGATGGATCGAATGCGACCATCATCGGTGACAAACCAGGCGAGTTTAAAGCAGATCGTAATATGATCACACGTGTATGGTCTGATCATGGTGCATGGCCACTCCTCACGGTGGATATGTATGTAAATGAAACGGGAGATCTACCTTTCTTACTTAAAAAACAAGGGTATTTCCAAGATCAATTCACACACTACACGAAAAAGACGAGACCTTACACAAGTCATGTCGTATTAAACCAAGATGGCACACCTTATGAAGGCACCATCTTAGAACATTTATTACTCCAAAACTTAGTGGGACATCATAATATTGGTGAACACGGTTTTGTCAGATTGGAAGATGCGGACTGGAATGATGGTCTTGATATGGCACATGAAAAGGGCGAATCGATTAGTTTCACCCATATGTACGCAGACAACTTAAGAAAACTAGCCCGTATGATTGAAGCACTTCATGTCGAAGAAATCGAAGTTTTCTATGAACTCGCGATGCTATTCCATAAAGAAGCTAACCTTCAAGCCTACTTTGAAAGAGTCCTTCATTTTACAGGACAAACCATTACATTAAAAGCTGCAGATGTGATTTCTTCACTTCATGTCCTAGCGGCAGATCGCATCAATCATCTACAAGAAAGTGCGTATTGTGATCACCGTTATCAAAGTTATTTCGATAACGAGGGTGAAAACCCAGATACTGGAAACCATGTGAATTTAACAGGACAAGCGATTGCGTTACTCTCTCAAACACCAACTGAAGAACAAGCAATTGAGATGTCTGAATTCACCAAGAATGCTTTATTTGAAGAACAGGTTGGTGGATATCACTTAAACACCAATTATCACCAAGTTTTATCAACCATGGGAAGAGCTTATGGATTTGCATATGGGCATAAAGAAAACGGTGCAGTTTTCTCTCACATGGTCATGATGTATGCCTACGGTCTTTACCAATATGATTTAATTCATCAAGGTCGAGAATCATGGTACACACTCATTAAACAGTCACTCAAATCTGATAGCAAAGTGTTCGTTGGTATTCCAGAATACTTTACTGACCGCGGTATCGGTATGTATCCATATTTGACAGGTTCAGCATCTTGGTTACTAAAACTTCTTAGAACTGAAGTCTTTGGAATCAAGATGATATTTGGTAAAGTATACCTTGAACCCAAATTGACAAAAGATGATTTTATCGACGGTAAAGCATCTGTAGAAACCTATATTCATGGTAAGTTGATCAACATCACCTACCATAACCCTAAGCAGCTTGATGCTCATGCGTATGTTGTCAAAGCCATTCGTACAGCAGGAAAAACAGTTCAAAATGGCTTTCATGATGTCTCAGAAGACATTGAGGTGGAACTAGATGAAATACGTTGATATTTACAGTTATGATTTAGCGGGTTATCAAAAACTATTCAATTTTCAATCTTGGCGGATGGCAGTACTCAACTATATTGATGAATTAGAGATTGAAAATATTTCTTATGTGGAAGCACATAACGAAACTGATGAAGCCTTCGTTTTGCTTGAAGGTTCATGCAGACTGATCTTCGCTTGTGTCAAAGATGGACGTATAACAACTTTTGAATCTGAAAAATTAGAGAAAAATCGCATTTATAAGATTCCAAAGGGTGTCTTTCACACACATACACTCTCTAAAGATGCTAAACTTCTCATCGTTGAAGAAGAAGCAACTTCTGAATTCAATTCACCAAGGGTTTATTTTAACGAAACCGAAAAAGACTTATTTATGAAAACATTTAAAGAGGGACATCATGTATAAACTCATTTGGGAAGATCAATTTAATTACGAAGGACAACCAAAAAAAGATTTGTGGACATTAGAGGTTGCTGGACATGGTTTTGGTAATGATGAAAAGCAGTATTATACTGACCGTTTAGACAATGTTTATGTCAAAGATGGCATGTTACACATTGTAGCACTCAAAGAAGATTATCAAAATCGTCATTATACATCGGCTAAACTGATGACATTAGGAAAAAAACATGTTCAATACGGTCGTATGGAAGTTATGGTTAAACTTCCTCAAGGTAAAGGAACTTGGCCAGCGTTATGGTTTCTTGGAACGAAGATTAAAGAAGAAGGATGGCCTGCATGCGGTGAAATTGACCTCATGGAACATGTGGGACATAATCCTGAGCATATTCACTTCTCCCTTCATTCAAGAACTAATCATCACTTGATAGGTAATCAACCTACATTAGCTTTAGATGTTCCAGGTATTCTTGATGGCTTTCATGAGTTTGCTATGGATTGGACAGATGAGTACTTCATCTTCTACATCGACAAAAAAGAAATTGTTAGATTTAATAAACGCGATTACATTGGTAAAGCAGAATGGCCATTTGAACAACCATTTTACTTCATCATGAATCTCGCGATTGGCGGTACATGGGGTGGACCTATCGATGATAGCATCTTCCCAGTATCCATGGATATTAAGTACGTTAAGTTCTACGAAAGGGTTGAGTGATTTGACAGATCGAAAAAACATCTACACGATTGCAAAAGAACTAAAACTCTCACCTTCGACCATTTCTAAAGTGCTTAATCGCACAGGAAGTGTCAGTCAAAAGACAAGAGAACGTGTTTTAGATTATATTGCAACTGTGGGGTATGTTCCTGCATCATCTGCACGTAAACTCAAATCAAAAAGATCATACACACTAGGTGTTGTTTTCACAGAAGAATCGAACATTGGTTTGGAACATTCATTCTTCTCATCGATCTTACAACACTTTAAAACCTATTCTGAACAACGCGGCTATGAATTATCTTTCATTGTTACAAAGTTAGGTGAACACCAGATGTCATATTATGAATGGTGTTTAAATAAACGTGTTGATGGTATCTATATCGTGGTAGGCAACTATCAAGATCAAGGTCTTTATGACCTTGTTGGAAAAGGCATTCCTTGCGTATCAACTGATATGATTCTACCTGGGTTACATACGGTGATCAGTGATAACGAAGAAGGTATCAGATTAGTACTTAACTACATCAAACACGACTTAAAGAAACAAGAGGTTGCATTAATTGCAGGCCCTAAATCGTCTAAGGCATTTGTTGAACGTGTTGAACACTTCACAAGCATTGGAGAACATTTAGGATTTAATACATCACATGTGACCTATACAGAATCATTTGGATTTACATCTGGCTATCAAGCTATGGAATCGATTCTTAAGAAACATCAACCCGAAGTGGTTTTAGTCAATTCAGATGACTTAGCACTTGGTGCCATGAAATGCATTCAAGATCAAGGGTTATCCATACCTAACGATATCCAAGTGATCGGATTCGATGACATTGCATTTGCAAGACACTTCTCACCACCATTAACAACAATCAGACAGGATCGTAAGCTGTTAGGTGAGACAGCAGCAAGTCATCTTATCAGAATGATTGAAGATAGCGATCATCAATTACCTGAAATTACAAAGTGTCCGGTTGAACTTATCAAACGAGAATCAACTAAGGAGGCTTTATGAAAAAAGGATTTTATCTGATTTTATTGTTAGGTTTTATCGCACTCCTAGTGGGATGTGATAACCAAGAAAGTGAGGAAACACCTGTGGTTTTTACACCTTATCAAATCACACCCTATATCACTAAAGGTGACAAGAGTGCACTTCTCGAAGAACAAACTCCATTCTTCACAGAAGAAGGTATTGAAGCAGGTTACTCAAAAGTAACGATCGACTCAAATACGACGTATCAAACCATGGATGGCTTTGGTGCAGCGATGACTGAATCATCTGCTTATTTGATCAGTAACCTTACCCCAGAACAAAGAGAAGCAGTGATGCAAGACCTCTTTGGACCATCAGGTATCAACATGAGTTTTGTTCGTATTCCTATGGGAGCATCTGATTTTGCATTATCGAATTATTCGTATAATGACCTACCAGATGGTCAAACCGATGTTGATATGGCAAACTTTAGCATCGCAAGAGACGAACAATATGTGATTCCGATGCTTCAAATGGCTAAAGGTATCAATGATAAGATCTCATTCTTAGGTTCACCTTGGTCAGCACCAGCGTGGATGAAAACAACGAGCACCATGAATGGTGGATCACTCAAAAATGAATACTTGGATGCTTATGCAACTTACTTTGTGAAGTTTGTGCAAGCTTATCAAGATAAAGGAATTGACATATACGCGGTAACACCTCAAAATGAACCACTTCATCAAACAACAGGTTACCCAACGATGTATATGACTTCCCAACAACAATTAACATTTGTTATTAAACTTAATCAAGCATTTGAACAAAACAACATCGATACGCTCATTATCAGCTACGACCACAACTGGGATCAACCTAATTATCCTATGTCAATTTTAGCAAGTGAAAATGGCTATCAAGCAGTTGATGGATCAGGTTTCCACTGTTATGGTGGTGAAGTGAGTGCACAAGCACAAGTCGCAGAGTATTATCCTGACAAAGGTATTTGGTTTACCGAATGTTCAGGTGGTGGTTGGGCAACCAATTTCCAATCGAATATGGCATGGAATTTAGAAAACGTCTTTATCGGTTCGATTAATTACTTTGCTAAAGGTGTTCTCATGTGGAATATCGCACTTGATGACAATGATGGTCCCACCAACGGTGGTTGCATGAACTGTCGTGGCGTTGTGACAATCCATGAAGATGGCACGTACACACGAAATGAAGAGTATTACTTTATTGGTCATTTCAGTAAATTTGTTAAACCAGGTGCAAAACGCATCAAACTTGAATCGACACATACAAGTTTGATTGCAACAGCATTTATTAACCCTAACGGTGAACTGGTTGTTGTGATGCACAACAAATCACGAAGCACCATCAATTACACACTTGATATCAATGGTTCAAAGGCTAGCCTAAGCATTCCAGGTTCAACCAGTGCAACTTACGTGATTTCACAACTCGGTTAATCACTTAAATTAAGAATTATTCGTGTGATATGATACCCTTTCCACACACAAAAGCGTGCGATAAATCGTAACCGCTTACAGTATCAACTAAAACGATTTCGTTTCTTGAATATTTCTATTGAAATCGTTTTCACAGAATGGTATAATTGAGTTGGTTAAAACCAAACTCATATACATAAAAATAGGAGGAAAAAAATGAGAAAGTATTTAGTGCTTTTATTAGTAATCGCAGTTGCAGTGACAATTGTCGGTTGTAAAGACAAGTATGAAGCTCTCGACACCGATGTTACTGGTGAAGTTAGCATTATGCTTTGGTCTGGTGACGGTCAATTCTACGAAGACATCGGTAACAAAACCTATGCTCCTGAAGAATTAACAGGTCAAAACCAAGCAACAGTATACGCAGTAGCTAAGGCGTTTAATGAAATTTATCCAAATGTCAAGGTCAATGTGTATGCAAAACAAGATGGTCCTAACGATGGTGATGTTTCTTGGACACAAGAAAGAGAAAACTTCAAGACTAACTATGGTCATTATCCATCCATTTGGGCATCAACAGACTTAGTTGGTGATACAACAGCTGGTTTGGTTGCAGACTTATCAATTTTCGCAAATGACCCACTCTATAAGTCATTTAACCCTGCAATCATGCAAATGATGAACTACTACGGTGTTCAAGCTGGTTTACCACAGTTCTTACAACCTTGGGGTGTATTTATCAATAAAGAACTTGCTGACCAAAATAACATCGATGTACCAGATCCAGATTGGACAATTGAAGAATATACAGACTTCACAGCAGCAGCTGATATGACCAATTTCTGGGGTGCAATGGACACACCATTTAGCTTCATTTTCACTGGTACTACAACATTAGCTCAACAATTATCAACATATCCAGGTACTGGCGATCACATTAACTTAAATTCTAACGAAGTTAAGGCATTATTACCATACATCGCTGAATGGGCTGATTCCTCAATTTGGGGTTTACAAGCTGCTGGTCAAGTTCCACAACAAGTTATGGACGACAACTGGTGGTGGGGATTTAAGTTCTTCATCGAAAACAAGATTTTAACACTTGATGGCGATCCTTGGATGATGGGCGATGCTGCTAATCCAACTGAAGGCCACTGGGGTGCTGCTAAATCTAACGATTGGGATATTTATCCAAGACCTTCTACTCCATACCAACCTAACACTGTAGGTGTTGTATTAGACCCACTTTCAGTTTATAATTATGCTATGGAAGATGGAAACCCAGAAATGACAGAAGATGAAGCACTCAAGCTAAAGGTTGCTTACACATTTGCAAGTTTCTGGATTGGTGACACACGTGCTTGGGAAGCAAGAGCTGCTCAAGAATTCATGGATGGCGAAGCTTTAAAATCAGCTATGAATGACTCACTTCCACTTGTAACTGGTGATGCATTTGATGAACAAATGGAAATTTGGTATTCAACTCCTATCCATGCAAGATTCAAGAGTGCTACTTTAATGCCAGGTTGGCAAAAAGTTCTTGAAATTTGGGAAGCTGGACAAGTTTGGGACGTTTCAGACAAGGCTTATCCATGGAACTATGACAATGAAGGCGTTTCTACTCCAATTCTTTATGAATGGCAAAACATTTACAACCCAGCAGTTGTAACTGGTGACCCATCTGCAACATCTCCAATGAGACATGAAGCTGGTTGGACAGCTGCAGTATTAGCTAAATTAGCACAATGGAATACAGACATTAATGCAAGATATGTAACCGTTGAAGCTGATTTACGCGCAGGTTTAAAAGAATTCTACGGCAAAACTGACGAAGATTTCCAATAAGACAACTTAGATTTCAATTGAATGAAGGCACCGGACACCTGTTTGGTGCCTTCACTTTATTCAAGTTAAAGAAAGGTGATATTTTTGAAAAACCTAAAGAGCATTACCATCGTCGTTTTATCGGTTGCGATCATCATTGTTGCAGTTGTACTATTTAGTAAAGACTACAACAATTATGAACCTCAAGGTGAGCTAACTGGAACCGTGATCAATGGGGCATACACGGATTTATCCACATCACTAACAACCGAACGGTATACCTATATCGATTATTTAAATGATCTACCTGCTGATTCATCTGCATATGGTACATTAGATGAAAGACTTATCCTCAAAAACACTGAGGCTCTTTTTGATAATGATATCGCATCACTCGCATTACCACTTGCGCTCAATGAAACAGCAAACTATGAAGTAGATCTAGAAGAAGAAGGTCTTTATCATTTTGGATTAGAAACGTTGATTGCATCAGCAACCCTCAATAATTTAACACTCTCAATTAAAGTCAATGGACTCTACTTATATGATGATCACCGCGCGATTGATATACCTCTCACATGGATGGATGAAACCAAAGAGTTTCAAGTAGACCGTTATGGTGATCAAGTACTTCCGAATCAAGTGATTGATGAAGGATGGCGCACGATGCCTCTCTACAACAACACGTATGTTTCTGTTGATCCATTACTCTTTAATTTGAATGAAGGCGTCAATACGATTGAAATAACCAACACAACATCAACTGTGATCACAGTAGGTGATTTGCATCTAATAGCCCCACAAGTCTTAACATCATATGAACAATACCGCAATGGTAAACCTCTGACAGAAGTCAAGGATAGCATTGTCGTGAATGCGATTGATTTCACAGAAAAGAATTCATCATTCGCACATGCGATGGCACTAAACAGCCCAACGGCACAACCCTTTGATGCGATTTATAAAAAACTCAATATCATTGATGGTACCTCATGGGATTTACCAGGACAAGAGATTACGTATACCATCAATGTGCCACAAAGTGGCAACTATAAACTTGCTTTTCATTATCAAAATCAGAAGCATGATTTTTCTGTTTTTAGATCAATTCGTATCGATGGCAGCATTCCTTTTGATTCATTAAAAGCGTATGAATTTGAACACACAGGTGCTCAAAAATGGGCATATGAAACATTGCAAAATGCAGAAGGTGAAGATTATTTATTCTATTTAACCGCTGGTGAACACACCTTAACGATGCGTGCTGAAAGTGAACCACTCGAACAAGCACTTCGTTATGTTCAACTTGTTATTGACCATATTAATAAATTCTCTTTAGATATCAGAAAGATTGCAGGTAAAGAAGTTGACCGTGATCGTTCTTGGCGTTTCACAGAATATATTCCTGAGACATCTGATTATTTAAATGCTTATGAAACGTTATTAAAAGCAGCTTTAACAGAATTAGCTCCTTATGCACCAAACGGTACCAATTCAACGACCTTGTCGTATGTTCAAAAAGCTTTATATAAGCTTTCATTGATTCAAGAAAATCCCGATAAAGTGCCACTTTATCTTGAAGATTTATCTGGTGGTACTGGATCGATTGCACAATACTTAGGTGATTCACTCACCATGATTAAAGAACAACCACTTTACTTAAACGAATTTATCGTTTATTTTGATACGAAACTTCCACGTGCTAATGCGAATTTTTTCCAAAAGACATGGGCAAGTCTTCGTGCGTTTGTCGCATCGTTCACATCTGATAAATACAAGATGACCTACGATGAAAATGTCATCGATGTTTGGGTTAACCGCCCGATTACGTATGTCGATATGATGCAGAAGATGGCAGACCAAACATTTACGGATGAAACAGGTATTCAAGTGAAGATTTCGGTTATGCCAGACCCAAATAAACTCGTTATGGCATCTGCTGCAGATCAACAACCCGATGTTGCTTTAGGTCTAGCATCTTACATGCCTTATGATCTTGCCATCCGTGGTGCAGCTTATCCATTATCATCATTTTCTGATTATTGGGAATTCGCTGATCAATTTGCACCTGGTGCATTTGTACCTTATATCTTAAACGACAAATCTTATGCGCTTCCTGAAACGCTCGATTTTAACGTGGTCTTGTATCGTACAGATATCTTTAATGCCTTAGGCTTCATGGTACCAGATACCTGGAGTGAAGTGATCGACATCTTACCTGAACTTCAACAGTATGGAATGAATTTCTATCATCCGATTGCAGGTGGTGTTGCTATTAAATGGTTTTATCAAACATCAGGATTCATCTATCAATATGGTGGAAGTCTTTATGCTGATACAGGTGTTAAATCAAACATTAATTCAACAGAAGCTATTGCAGGTTTAACATTCTTAAATCAATTGTTTACGAACTATTCACTACCAGAACAAGTTCCAAGTTTCTATAACTCATTTAGATATGCGACCTTGCCAATTGGTATTGCAGATTTTGCTACATATTTATTAATTAAAAATGCAGCACCTGAACTCGCAGGTTTATGGGATATTGCACCTTATCCAAGTGTCGAAGTGAATGGTGAAATCAATCGCCATTACATCGCTAATGGTACATCAGGTGTCATTCTATCATCAACAGAACAACCCGATGAATCATGGGCATTTTTGAAATGGTGGATGTCAGTTGAAACACAAAGTCAGTTCGCATTCAACTTACAGTCAACCTATGGACCAACCTATGCATGGCTTTCAGGTAACATTGATGCCTTTAAGGAATCACCATTCCCTGAAAAGGATAAGTTAGTTATTTTGGATCAAATTGAATGGCTAGTTGACGTTCCTAGAACACCTGGCCAATATATGTTAGAACGTTCATTATCTGACATTTGGAATACCGCTGTTTATGATGGTACTCCAACAGGTATTGCAGTCGATAAATACACGATTATCATCGATAGAGAAATCAGAAGAAAGATGATTGAATTTGGTTTCTTAGATAACGATGGTACACCAATCGAACCTTATAATATCCGTGATATCGACTGGGTAAGACAAATGATTGAGGAGGCACGAAATGGATAACACGATTGCTGTTAGCCAATCGAATAAGCGAAAGAAAAGATCAAAAGCGCATTTAAAAGATGGATTAGGAATAGCTTTAATGCTATTACCCTATGCCCTTCTTTTCTCGCTCTTTATTGCCCTTCCGGTTGCGATTGCCTTTTATTTATCACTTACATCATTTAATGTTATTGAATTTCCTGAATATCGTGGCTTATTTAATTTTATTAACATTTTCACACAAGACCCAGTTTTCTTAAAGTATGTTTTGCCTAATACGCTGAAATTTGCGCTCATCGTTGGACCAGGTGGTTATCTCCTCTCCTTCCTTCTCGCATGGATGTTAGCGCAAGTTCAGCGTTTGCCCAGAACGATTCTGGCATTAGCTATCTACACACCTTCGATGGTGGGTGGTGTCTTCATGTCAGTTGTATGGCGTACGATTTTCTCTGGTGATGAATCAGGGTATATCAATGCGTTCTTACTGGATAATGGATGGATTGATCGTCCGATTCAGTTTTTAGTTTCACCTGATTATTTGATGAACATCGTCATTATTGTTGCCCTTTGGAGTAGTATGGGCGTCGGTTTCTTAGCGATGTTAGCTGGTATATTAAATGGTAATGAAGAGTTATATGAAGCTGCTTATATCGAAGGCATCAAGAATAAATTCCAAGAAGTGATGTATGTCACGATTCCCATGATGAAACCACAGATGTTATTCGGTGCTGTCATGGCGATTGTTGCAACATTTACAAACGGATATATTGGTGTTGCGTTATCTGGATCTAACCCGACCCCGCAAAACGCCGCGCAGCTGATTACGAACCATATCGATGACTATGGCTTTATCAGATATGAGATGGGATATGCAGCAGCCTTGTCTGTTGTCCTTTTACTCATCATCTGGTTGTTCTCGAAGGTTGCGTATAAGCTCTTCATGGATAAGGATTAGGGGGTGCACATATGAGTTTTCAAGGAACGAAGATTAACCCCACAAGTTTTAATAAGTCTCAAATTGGGTTTTATGCATTTTTAATTCCTCTGGGATTATTTATGTTGTTGCCGGTGATCTACATCGTTAATCAAGCGTTTAAACCATTGGATGAGCTTTTCTTATTCCCACCACGCTTCTTTGTGCAAAAGCCAACGTTTGATAACTTTATCACACTATTTAGAACAGCAACATCCACGGGTGTACCACTTTCGCGTTATTTCTTTAACACGGTTGTGATTACAGTTGTTTTGGTGTTCTTAACGATTTGGTTATCTGTAACAACAGGTTATGTCCTATCAAAGAAGAACTTTAGAGCAAAATCAGCGCTCTTTGGTATCAACCAAATCGCGCTCATGTTCGTTAGAACTGCCGTTGTTATTCCAACGTATTTCATTATTGTTAATGTCGGATTAAATAATAATCCACTCGTTCATATTTTGCCATATCTTGCAGTACCAGTCTCTGTCTTCTTAATGAAACAGTTTATCGATCAGGTACCTGACCCCATCATCGAAGCAGCACGTGTCGATGGTGCAACCGATATGCAAATTATCTTTAAGATTATCATCCCACTCACGGTCAATGCGATCGCAACCGTTGCGATATTAACATTCCAGGCAACCTGGGGTGCGATTGAAGCTTCATCATTATACATTCAAGATGAAACGATGAAATCATTTGCGTTTTATTTAAATACGCTTGCACTTGCTAATACAGGTTCAACACTCGCTGGTGTTGGTATGGCAGCTGCAGCTGGTTTAATCATGTTCCTACCGAACTTGATTATCTTTATCGTGATGCAGTCACGTGTGATGAACACGATGGCTCATGCGGGAATTAAGTAGGTGATGACGATGAGAAAAGTTAAATGGCTATTAATGATTGTATTATCTCTATCACTTTTATTTGGATTTTCACTGAAATCTGAAGCTGCATCAACCACATCGTACACGATGACGGTGAATGCTAAAGGTCGTTATGTCAGAACTCAAGATGCTTATCTGCCTGATAAGACATTAACAAACCTAGGTTTATCGACACCACAAGACATGATGTTTGGTGAAAATGATTTACTTTATATTGCTGATACAGGCAATAGAAGAATCATGGTGTATAACACAGTCAGTGGTGTGGTTGAACAACTCATTACCCATCCTGATTTCAATCAACCTAAGGGTGTGTTTGTATCAAACAGAGGTATTTATGTTGCAGACTCTACAGCAGATACGGTGTTTTGGTTTGATATCAATGGTAATTATATTCGTCAATTTGATCGTCCAACGACACCATCTTATGCCGATCCAAACTATAACCCCAACAAAGTCGTTGTCGATAATCGTGGTAACCTCTACATTTATGGTGAAGGTGTCAAAGATGGTATTATTCAACTTTCGAATACCGGTGAATTCTTAGGTTACTTTACATCGAATAAAGTACAGTTATCACTCACACAACAAATTTATAAATTGTTGTTCACTGAAGAACAGTTTGAAAACTTTGCTTCACGTGATCCACAAACATTCTCCAGTTTATTTATCGATCAAAACTCCATGATTTATACAACAACCATGGGAACACACCGAAATGCTATTAAAAAGCATAACACCCAAGGTGGTAACATCTTTGCGAATTCAAGAACATATGCACTTGAAGACACAACCGATATTTACGTCGATGATCAAGGGATTATTTATGCATCGATGCAAGTAGGTACCATTTTCGTATATACAGCAGATGGTGATTTTATTTTCAACTTTGGTGCCTCCAACTTTGTTGAAGGACAAATCAACCCTGATATTTCAGGATTATTTACCAAGTTAACCTCACTTGCTGTCGATTCTAAAGGTGGTATTTGGGCACTTGATGATCGTAAGAACTTTGTTCAATCGTTTGTTCCAACAGACTATGCATTAAAAATTTATCAAGCGTTAAATCTTTATAATTCACGTCAATATGATCAATCCATCGACATATGGAATGAAGTTTTAACGTTGAATCAGATGTCAGTTATCGCGCATGATAACATTGCTAAAACGTATTTACAACAAGAAAAGTATGAAGAAGCGATGTATCACTTTGAACTCGCTGGAAACAGACCAGGTTATTCTGAAGCGTTTTGGGAAGTTAGAAATATCGGTATCCAATCAGCTTTAGGTACGCTCATCATTGGTTTAGTTGCTTTCCTCGTGTTATCAAAGAGTTTACAAATTGTGAACCATAAAACAGGAAAGATCACACTTTGGATGACACCTGTTAAACGTTTCTTTGATAAGAAGCTGTTAAAGGATTTATTCTATATCTTTAGGGTGATGCGTCATCCGGTTGATAGTTTCTATGAAATTAAAAAAGGACATCGTGCTACGCTCTTATCAGCAGTTATCCTTTATGTTATTTTCTTCTTAGTTTATTTGAATTCAAGCATCAACAATGGATTTATCTACCAGTTTGTTGCTCCTGAAGATATGGATTTATCAGCCATTATTATCGGTTTCTTCTCCATTACGATGGTATTAGTCATCAGTAATTATTTAGATACATCCATTCATGATGGCTTAGGTGGTCTTAAGCAAATTTTCATCATGTTCATTTATTCGATGGGACCTTTAATGATCGCGATGTTATCAACATCGATGTTATCGTTTGTCTTGACATACAATGAAGCATTCTTCCTTAACCTCTTGATGATTGTTGGGGCAGGATGGAGTTTTATCAATGTCTTCTCAGGCATGATTGAAATTCATGATTATACCGCACGACAAACCATTAAGAGTTTACTCATGACGGTTTTATTTACGGTAATTATCGCAGTTGTTATCATCATCTTAGTCATGATGTGGGAACAGTTATATATGTTCTTAGAAGCATTAATTAAGGAGGCGATCCGCAATGTTATTTCATAAGAAAAGACTATTAATCATTGTGATGTTCTTCTTATTTGCGTTAACTGTAGAAGCGGCATATATTGAATCTGCTAAAGATACCAAAATGCCACCTGACACGGTGACTTATGTCATTGATGAACCAACAGACATGCAATTTTTAGCACAAGTTGGTTATTTAAAGTATTATTATCGTGATTCACGTGATGTGTTTGCGATTTATGACACACGTAATGGTTACACATGGAAAACAGGTTTAGATATTGCTGGTGAAGATGAACTTAAAGATGCGTGTGACGCACTTTTAGAACGTGAAACGCCACCTACTGAAGCTGAAATTGACAGTGTATGTTTACCTTATGAAGATTTCATGAACACCCGTTTTGAAACATTTTCAAATTCATTGTTAACGTTAGAATATTATAACGATTCAAACGGTGTTAACCGTACCGCTTCGACTCATCCAACAGAAACAGGTACATCAACGTTGATGATGGTCAATAATGATCCACATCATTACCGTTTAGAAATTCCTTTCTATGTGATTGACTTGACAGTCTATGTTCATGTTTACTTAACCGATGATGGTTTATCCTTTGAAATTAGGGATGATGAAATTGAAGGAAGAGATTCAAATCTCATCTCATCATTCATCTTTACACCGCTTATGGGAGCATCAGGTGGAGCTACCATCTCATTTAACAAAGATACGATGAGTTATGGTCGTGCTGCAGATGCCGTTCCTAAAGAACAAATTCCTGGATATATCTTTGTTCCAGATGGCAGTGGTGCACTGATTCGTTTCGAAGATTATGAAACATCGATTGCATCTTATTATGGCAATATTTATGGAAAAGATTATGCGACAGATACGTATTATGATCGCGTAGAACCTAATTTCGTGCCATTAAAACAACCCGGTTTACCGGTTTATGGTATTGCTCATGGCAACAGACAAGCTGCCTTCTTTACGCATGCGACTGAAGGTGCAGAACATATGGAACTCGTTGTTTCTCCTCAAAATGGGGTAGCACCTAATCGTTCTGCATATACGTTTGCGTTTGCAAGATTTAACTTTAACACTTTGATTTATCAAGTTTATAACAATGCTGGTAATGGTTATACAACGATGATGGATGAACGTCCTCATTATGATATTAGACAAAACTATGTTTTCTTAGCAGGTGATGGTTCAACAGATGGTTATCCTGCAGATTATGTTGGTATGGCTAAAAAATACCGCGATATTTTGATTGAAGAAAATGTGTTAACCGAATTGCCAGGTACGCAAGAAGAGATGCCAATTCGCCTTGATTTCATCATGTCGGATGCGATGGATTCACTCATTGGTTCAACCGATGTTGTCACAACAACGATTGGACAAGTTGAAGATATTTTAACAAAACTTCAAGATGAAGGCATATATAACATCAATTCTGGTTTATATGGTTATCAAAAAGGTGGCATCACCCTAGGTGATAAAGATCGACCTGACTTTATTAGAAAGATAGGTAGTAAAGGAGCCTTTGACAGTGTCATCACCGGTTTAAATGAACGCGGTATCGATGTATCATTGGCATTAGACTATGTCACTATTTATAAAGAACAAATGAGCCTTGTTGGACATGCTGCTAAGCATGCCAATGGATGGTACATGAGAGAATACTTACGTAACGAAGTTGGTCCAGTTAATGAAAGATACTTTGCAAGACCAAGTTTAGTTGCTGAATGGATTTTATCCAATGAACGTGCAGTTAGAAGTTTAGGTGTTGAATCATTTACCTATGAAGGTGTGACTTCAATGCTTTATAGCGATTACGGTAAAAATGGTGTTTCAACGACTGAAGCTATTAAGCTTTACCAAGATGCCTTAGCAACCATCGATGAAAACTATATGATTAATGGCGTCAAACCAAATCAGTACTTATGGGCTTATATCGACCGTTATTTACAAGCACCCATGTTTACATCACAACACTTAATCGAAACAGATACTGTACCTTTCTTACAACTCGTCTTAAATCAAACGATGGAAGTGTATGCTGTTTATGCGAACTTCTCATTCTATACTGAACAAGATATGCTTCGCATGATCGATTATAATGTCTACCCAAGTTTTGTTTTGACTCACGATCCAGCATTTGAACTGATTTCAACGAACTCTTCAAATTTCTATTCAACAGAGTTTGCACTCTATGAGGAACTGATTCATGACATGTATGACATGATGAATGAAGCATATCAGGATGTGTTAAATGCTCGTTGGGTTGATCGAGAAGTCGTTCAACCTGGTGTGATTGTTAACACATATGATAATGGTGTTCAAATCGTCATCAATTACACAGATGAGATGGTTTATGTTGATACACACGCTGTGACTGCACAGTCATATCGTGTCTTAAATTAAGGAGGTTACCATGAAAAAGAAAAAGAAAGCCTCCACATTGACAAGAAGTTCGAATAAAGCAGCGTACATGTTTTTACTCCCATGGTTAATTGGGTTTATCCTGTTTGTTGCTTATCCGTTCTTTTACACCATTTATTTATCCTTCTTTTATGTCGTCAGAGATATCACAGGTTGGACGTATGAATGGATTGGTTTTGGCAACTATGAAATGGCATTTTTTAGAAACACCACATTTAACCCACTCATTCTTGATTTCGTGATTGTTGAGTTAACCTATGTACCTGCGATTCTTGTATTATCGCTTATTCTAAGTTTACTCTTAAACACCAACATCAAGTTTAGAGCTGGTTTTAGAATGATTTATTTCTTCCCGGTTGTTGTCTTATCTGGTCCTGTTATGACACAGCTGATCAACTCAGATTCAACAACAACTATTGATGTTACAGAAATCATTGTCTTTAGAATGATAGAGAATTTCTCACCGTTCTTAGCGGATATGATTGGAGGTATCTTTAATAACTTTACCTTGATCTTATGGTTTACAGGTATTCCTATTATCCTATTCATGAACGGTTTACAGAAGATGAATTCACAGCTTTATGAAGCCGCACAAATTGATGGTGCGAACTCATGGCAAATTCTATGGAAGATCACATTACCTAACTTAAAATCAACAGCGCTTGTCGTTGCTATCTTTTCTGTTGTTCAAATCGCGATTTTCCAAGTCAACCCGATTTACACCTTCGTTGTTGATACGATTACATCGAACTACGTGAAGGGTTTAGGTTTCGCTGGAGCGATCGTTCTCATTTACTCTGTGATTGTCTTGATCTTCGTTGGTATTGTCTTCATCTTACTCCGTGATCGCGATAAGGTCATTTATGAAGAATCACTTCGTGAAAGAAAAGAACGCATGCGTCTTAAGATGATTAAATTGCAACAACAAAGAAACCAAAAATCATTATCTGAACAGGTAAAAGACTTCTTTAAAAAGACGACTGATAAACTTAAGAAGAAGGAGGTAAGTCAAGATGACCAGCAAGCTTAATATTGAAAAGATAAAAAAGATTGTTGTTGGGCATAAAGCAACCTCTGGTATTCTAGGAAAAATTGTCGTTTATGCACTCTTAATTGGTGTCAGTTATATCTTCTTATATCCACTTATTCGTATGATTTCAATGTCATTTTTAACACAAAGTGATTTGATTAACCCTGAAGTGGATTGGATTCCAACAAAACTAAGCTTCGCGAATTATGCGGTTGCTAATAGGGTGTTGCAGTTATTACCGCCTTCACTAGCTAACTTCTCTGAAAATGCATTTACCGCCATCCTTGGTATCTTTAAAGATGGTGGTAACATGTGGAAGTCAATTAAAAACACAGCGATCTTAGCTACCATTCAAACAGCGATTGCTGCTCTAACAGGATTTGCATTTGCACGTTATGAATTTAAGTTTAAGAAGTTCTGGTTTGCCATGGTACTCTTATCATTTGTCATTCCACTACCGATGGTCACCATTCCACGTGTCATGATGTTCTTCGATCTACAAGATAGCGTATGGCTACCTTTCATCGAACTGATCAAAGGTACGTTCTTAGAAAGTATTTTTAAACCAAGATTGTTCAACACCTTGTTCCCACAAGCAACATTAACACTGTTTGGACAGGGAATCAACGGTGCGATCTTAGTCTTGATTTTCTTTAACTTCTTTAAGATGATTCCGATTTCACTTGATGAAGCTGCACGTATTGATGGTGCAACATCAACCCAAGTGTTCTGGCACATTTATGTTAAACTCGTGATTCCCATTATCATTACGGTATTCTTGTTCTCATTTGTATGGAACTGGAATGATGTCTATTCATCACGCATTTATTTCTGGGATAAAAATCCTTTAATTACCATGCGTCTTGGTGCATTTGACTCACAGTTTAGTGATATGGCGGGTACCATACCTGGTACAGGTGGCGAAGCACGACTTAATGAGGCATACCGTATGGCTGCAACCTTCTTATCAATCTTGCCACTCTTGATTATGTATGTTCTTGCACAGCGCAAGTTCATAGAAGGTATTGAACGCACCGGTATGACAGGTGAATAATATGAAAAAAAGTTTTGTATTGATGATGCTCATCATGTTCGTCTTTATCCTTGCGTCCTGCAAGGATGAAGAACCAACACCACCAGAAGAAACAGATTATAGTTTGTGTAAAGCAGCGGGATATGATTATGATCCCGCAGCCATCACAGATTATGAACTCGTATGGTCTGATGAATTTGATGTTGATGGTGAGATCGATAAAACCAAGTGGGGCTACGATATTGGTGGTTCTGGTTGGGGAAATAATGAATTACAGTACTACACAGCTGATCTCAATTCATGGGTTGAAAATGGCAAGATGGTCATTGAAGCCAGAAAAGAAGATTACATGGGAAATGCGTACACATCAGCACGTGTGATCAGTAAAAATAAAGGCGATTGGCTCTATGGTCGTATCGATGTGATGGCTAAGCTACCAACTGGTGTAGGTACATGGCCTGCGATTTGGATGTTACCTACTGACTGGCGTTATGGTAGTTGGCCTAATTCAGGTGAAATAGATATTATGGAACACGTAGGTTACGATCAAAATGTCGTCCACGGTTCAATTCATACCAAGTTTTTTAACCATAGCATTGGTACACAACGTTCAGGAACACGTGTTGTTGATACAGCATCAACAGAGTTCCATAAGTACAGCATTGAATGGTTACCCGACCGCATCAAGTTTTATATCGATGATTTTAACTATTTTACATTTCATCCAAATCGTCAAGTCTCCTGTCCAACGGTTGGTCAGTGGCCTTTTGATATGCGTTTCCACCTGTTATTAAACATTGCTGTTGGCGGTAACTGGGGTGGTGCACAAGGTGTTGATGAAACCATCTTCCCACAACGTATGGAAATTGACTATGTCAGAGTCTATCAATCAGAATTTATAACGAACTTACAGAAAGGATAAAGCATATGCAAGCTTCATTTCATTTAGAAAAAGGGCGTCTTTGGATTGACAACTATGATCAAAAAAAGCCATTTGCATCCTTTTTACCCGGCGTTGCTGGTACATATGGAATCCCCATGTGGGCATACTATGTGAACCGTGGGCAACTCATTTCAAGTTTTGGTCTTGAGTCAAAGGACCAACCTATTTTAGATTTTAGTCCCGCCAATATGGCTTATCGTAGAACTGAAATCGATGGATTTAGAACCTTATTAAAAATTGATGGTCACGTCGTTGAACCCTTTAGTTCCCATCAAGCAAACAAAAGAAAGATGTTTGTTGAGATGAATGCGATTGGTTTAACTGAAACGTTTAAAGATATCAACATTGAGGTCAAGTATTTTAACGTATCGGAAAAAGCCTATCCAGGTTTAATCCGTAAAGTCACATTATCCAATGTGGGGAAAAAACCTTTACATGTTGAACTGATTGACGGTTTAGCAACACTTTGGCCATTTGGAACGAATCAATTTATGATTAAAAACATGAGTAACCTCGCGGTTGCTTGGTTTGATGTGTTCAATGAAGAACGTAAGATGCCTTTATTAAAGAATCGTTCAACAACAGAAGATACAGCTGAAGTTGAAGGTGTTGAAGCAGGTCATTTCTATGTCTCAATCGATCAGAATAACGATAAACTTGATGTGATCTATGATCCAACATTACCTTTTGGATATGATACATCACTTCGTGAACCTAAACGTTTTATAAATGAGTCACTTGATAAACTCATCCATGAAGAGCAAGTCAAAGTGAATCAACTTATGAGTGCATTTTCAGCGAAAACCATCCAACTTGAAGATAGTTATACCTTTTACACACTCTTTGGCAAAGTCAATCATTTAGATGAACTCCATGAGTTAGAAGAAAGCTTAACCTATCAAGATTTCAAAGATATGGATGAAAAAGCGCGTGTGCTCATCGAATCGATTACTAAACCGATGACCATTAAAACCAATTATCCTGTTTTTGATGCTTATATGAAACAAAGTTTCTTAGATAATCTATTAAGAGGTGGTTATCCTTTAGTCTTTAAGGGTAAAGAAACAGATATCATCTATCATATCTATTCTCGTATCCATGGTGACATGGAAAGAGAATATAATAACTTCTATGTTGAACCTGCTTACTTTTCACACGGCAATGGTTCTTATCGCGACGTGAATCAAAACAGACGTAACGATGTTTATTTTGTGCCAGAAGCACAACTATTTAACATTCGACAGTTTATGGATTTGATTCAACTTGACGGCCATAACCCTTTGACCATTCAAGGCAGTAAACTCGTGATTGATCCAGCTGATGTATCTGGTTTATTAAATCTTGTAAGTGATCATAAGGATGTTGTTGAAAAGATTTTAAAAAATCCATTCACACCAGGTTTATTAATGACAACCATCGATCACAAACGTATCTCGCTTAAAACAGATAAAACATCATTCTTGAATCGCGTGATGAAAGAGGCTAAACAAGAAATCCAGTCTGTTTATGGTACAGGTTACTGGAGTGATCACTGGATGTATAACATGGATTTAATCGATTCCTATTTAAATGTCTTTCCTGACCATTTAGAATCGTTATTGCTATCGAAAGATTACCGTTTCTATCAAAGCCACGTATCTGTTTATCCAAGATCTGTGAAGTATGTCTTAACACCCAAGGGTGAAGTTCGACAATTAGGACCTTTATATCATGACCAAGAAAAAATAGATGTCACACACCTTAAGGTCAATCAAACTAATTTCCATAAAGCAAAATCTGGTGAACTGATCAAAGTTGATTTGTTAACTAAACTCATTCATCTTGCAACAATTAAATTCAGTAGTCTCGACCCTGAACTCATTGGGGTCATGATGGACAGTGAAAAACCAGGTTGGAATGATGCGATGAACGGTTTACCTGCCATCTTTGGTTCTGGTGTTACAGAAACGATCACATTAAAGCGTTTGATCACATTCTTAAAGACTTCTTTAGAATCATTAGATGAAGATGCGTATCATATTCCTCAGCGTATCAGTCACTTCTTTAACGATGTGATTCAGTCAATTCCGCATGGTTTTGATGCACTTCAAGATGTGAGAGAAACCTTTGATAAAGACACACGTTTCTTTATGGATGCTGTGTTAACTAAAGTAGCTAAAACAGATTTAGTTCGCGGCTTATCTAAGATGTTAGATACTATTGAAAAGGGCTTAGATAAGGCTAAAAAGATTGGTGATGGATTGTATCCAACATATTTAACGTATCATGCTGAGACCTATGAAGTTCAAGATCAAAAGCATCCTGAACTCCATTATCCAACCGTTAAGGTTACGTCGTGGAAGGTCAGAATGTTACCACACTACTTAGAAGCTCCAGCAACCTACTTGAAACAATGTCATGATGTCAATGAAGCTAAAGCTATCTATGAGACAATCAAACAGACTGAAATGTATGATAAGAAGCTTAAGCTCTATCAAACATCTGCATCACTCGATCATGAAACCTTAGAAATTGGACGTGCTAGAGCGTTCACAAAGGGTTGGTTAGAACGTGAAGCATGCTTTATGCACATGTCTTATAAATATTTAATTGGTGTGATTAAGAGCGGTCTTTATGATGAATATTATGAGGACATGAAAACAGCGATGCCTCCTTTTATGGATCCTGAAGTCTATGGAAGATCACCTTTAGAAAATGCATCATTCATCGCAACATCCAATAACCCTAATCCTCAAAATCATGGTCGTTCCTTTGTCGCAAGACTGACAGGAACAACCTCAGAAGCCATCACGTTATTGATGCTAATGACAACGGGTAAGAAGTTATTCTCATATCAGAATCAGGTGTTAAGATTCCATGTGAGACCTATTTTGAAGAAAGATTTCTTTGATGATCATGATGAAGTTTCAATCACCTTATTTGAAACCGTTCAACTCATCATAAAAAACCCAGAAAAACAAGATACATATCATTTGAACCCAGCACAATATGTTTTAGAAAACGATGTGGATCGTGTCATTATTGATGGATCAGAAGTTGAAGGACATCTTGCTGAACAGATCAGAAAGAAGCATTTTACAAAGATCACCGTTACACTCAAATCTTAGAAGGGGGAACACCTTTTGGTGTTACTTTATGAAAAAAATACTTTATATCGCAACATTCATCCTGCTTGGGATCATCCTTTACGCATGTAAACCTGAAGAAACAGAGCAACCTGTTGAAACAAAGTTAGAAGATCTTACAACCACCCAAGAAAAAGTATCTTGGTGGATTGATCATTTAACGATTGAAGAAAAGATTGGTCAGATGATTCAAGCAGAGCGTACAACTAATAATGGTCAATCAGGTGCAACAGCGTTTGAAACGACTAACTTTAATTTAGGTTCTATTTTAAACGGTGGTGGCAACGTACCACCGGTTAACACCGTTTCCGCTTGGAAAACGATGTCTACAACCTACCGTAATGCAAGTTTGAATTCATCATCAGGTATACCCATTATTTATGGTGTTGATGCTGTTCATGGTCACAACAACTTAAAAGATGCAACCATCTTTCCTCATAACATTGGCTTAGCAGCAGCAAACAATCCTGATCTGATGCGCATGATTGGTGAAGTGACAGCTTATGAAGTTGCACAAACTGGCATGTCTTATAATTTTAGTCCTTCAATCGGTTTAATCAAAGACAAGCGTTGGGGCAGAACCTATGAAACCATGGGAGAAAACCCTGAAGTTGCTTTAAACTTGATTGGACCATACATTGAAGGTCTACAGACCTATGGTATTGCAGCATCTGCAAAACATTTTTTAGGTGATGGTTATACAACATTTGGCACTGGTTTAAATGGTTTTCTAGATCGCGGTAACGCTGTGATGGATGAAGATTTAATCGATCTTCATTTATCACTTTATCAAGAAGCGATTGATGCTGGTGTTAAAAGTATTATGATTTCATACTCAAGTTTAAATGGTTTAAGAATGCATCAACATAAGCATTTAATTACCGATGTTTTAAAAGGTGACATGGGGTTCGAAGGTTTTGTTATCTCTGACTATGAAGCAACCAACGATGTCACAGGTTCAACCTTTGAACAAAAACTTACAAACACGATTAATGCAGGTGTTGATATGTTGATGGAACCGAATAAGTTCGATCAAGCTTACACCGCTTTATTATCAGCTTATCAAAAAGGCAATATTGAAATCGAACGCATCAATGATGCAGTAAGTCGTATTTTGACTGTCAAGTATGATATTGGCTTATTTGATGAACAAACTTATCCAGCTGCTGATTTAAGAAGTGAATCTAGTTTAGCTGTTGCTAGACAAGCTGTTAGAGAATCCCTTGTTTTATTAAAGAATGATAATGTACTTCCATTTGAAAAGAGTCATGATTTACTCATCATCGGTCCAGGTTCAAATGATATCGGTGTTCAATCCGGTGGATGGACGATTACATGGCAAGGTGGCACAGGTGATATCACTGAAGGCACCACCATTTTAGAAGCTTTTCAAGCAGTAACTGAAGGAACTATATACACATCACTTGATGATCTTGATAAAGTGGACGCTGTCATTGTTGTTTTAGCTGAAAAACCTGCTGCAGAAATGATGGGAGATTCTGATGATCTAGCACTTAACGGAAGAACTGCTTATCAAGAAAACGTTGATTTACTAAACGCTTTAGCAACAACCGATGTTCCAGTTTTAGCCATCATGGTATCAGGTAAACCACTCTTAATGACCGATTATATCGATAACATCGACGCTTTCGTTATGGCATTCTTACCAGGTACCGAAGGTTTAGGTATCACAGATGTTCTCTATGGAGATTATAACTTTAAAGGCAAGCTTCCTTACACCTACCCCAGATTATTATCACAGGTAGCTGATACGATGCTTGATCCTAACTATAACCCATCATCTTATTTATTCCCCTGTGGCTTTGGACTAACCTACGAGGAGGCATAATATGCGATTTCGTCGTATTGAATCTGTGTTGCACAAAGATCATTTTTGGGCTGTTTGTGAAGATGTTAGTTTAACTGAACTTCAAGATAAAACAACCTATCATGTGACTATCAACCCGAACATAACGTATCAAACCCATATCGGGTTTGGTGCTGCATTTACCGAAGCAGCAAGTTACACATGGTCTAAACTATCTAAAAAACAGCGTGATGCCATCATTCATGACTATTTTTCAAACGAAGGTTTGTCATATAACATGGGACGCACACACATCAATAGCTGCGATTTTGCGTTAGGTAACTATGATTATGTAAAACCTTTTGATGTAACACTTGATTCGTTTGATCTATCACAGGAAGAAGTCTATGTGATTCCGATGATTAAAGAAGCTATGGTTTATGTACCTAAGATTAAACTTTTAGCATCACCATGGTCCCCACCCTATTGGATGAAAACGAATCAGATGATGAACCACGGTGGAAAACTCTTACCCGAATACCGTGATGTATGGGCAAGATATTATACCGTTTACTTAGAAGAAATGAAGAAACGCGGCATTCCTTTTTGGGCGATCAGCGTTCAAAATGAACCTGCAGCTGTTCAAACATGGGATTCGTGTATCTATTCCGCAGAAGAAGAAAGAGATTTTGTTAAAAATCATCTTGGACCGATCGTTAAAGCATATGATCCTAACATCAAAATATTAGGTTGGGATCATAATCGTGATATTATCGTAGAACGTGCCAAGACGATGTTAGTAGATGAGAAAGCAAACAGCTATCTTTGGGGTATTGCTCATCACTGGTATGTCAGTGAGAATTTTAAAAATCTTTCTGTCATTCATGACATGTTTCCAGATAAGCACTATATCTTTACAGAAGGTTGTATCGAAGGTGGACCACGTCCTGGTGCATGGGATACAGGTTTAAGATATGCTAGAAATATCATTGGCGACTTAAATAACCATGTTGAAGGATGGATTGAATGGAATTTAGTTTTAGATATGCAAGGTGGACCTAATCACGTTGGTAATTATTGTGATGCCCCCATCTTAGCAGACCCTGATAGTGATCACTATATTAAGAATTCATCATATTATGCGATCGGACATTTCTCAAAATATATACAACCTCGAGCAAAACGGCTTCATCAAGACATCCATCTTCCTGAAGGTGTTTCATCTGTTGCATACGTCAATCCAGATCAATCCTACGTGATTGTTCTATTGAACGAAAATGATGAAAACATACAGATCAGTGTTGAATTTGAAGGAAAAAAGACGGATTTATCATTAAAACCACGGAGTTTGACCACATTAACTAGCATGTAATGTGTGAAAATTTCGTAAAATGAAGTTATTGTTTATATTTAGTCTATACATAAAGCATCATAATTGATACAATGATTATTGAATGGAAGTGAATTACATGGTCACCATCGATGAAATTGCGAAACTTTCGAAGGTTTCTGTCTCTACAGTATCAAAAGCACTGAATGGTTATACCGAAATAAGCGAAAAGACACGAAACCGTGTGATTGAGATTGCTGATCAACTTGGCTACATGCCAAACGCAACCGCACAGAGTCTTGTCAGAAAAAGATCAAACACAATTGGCGTTGTTTATGAGGTTGAATACGGGTTAAAAAACTTATTCTTCTCTGGCGTACTTGAAGCTTTTAGAAAAAATGTGGAATCCAATGGCTACGATATTTTACTCTTATCGCATAACACAGATTCAGGTCTTGATTATTTGAGACACTGTCAATCAAAAAATGTGGATGCTGTTTTAGTTGTATCAGGTGGTGACAATCATGAATCCATCACGAAACTCTGCCAAAGTAATCTCGCAGTACTCACTTTAGATCCACATGAGAAAAGTTCAAACTCCATCTATTCTGATTCTTACGTATCGATTAGAAGAAGTTGCAAGTATTTATATGAGCTCGGTCATAAAAAGATTGCGTTTATCAATGGTTCATACACCAATTTTATCGGACGTGAACGTTTAAGAGCTTACCTTGATTTCATGCATGAAAAAGGACTTGAGCCGATGTATCTACCCGATCGTTCAAATGAATCTTATAGCTATGAAGAAGGTCATCACACGATGAAGCTCATCTTTGAAACCTATGGATTACCTGAAGCGGTTTGCTCGGTATCAGATCTCATGGCTGTCGGTGCTATTAATTATTTAAACACCCATGGATTTTCCGTACCACATGATGTTTCAGTGATCGGTTTTGATGATTTACAAGTCTGTGAAATTGTCACACCTAAACTAACGACAGTGAGACAAAATTATGAAGCATTCGGTGAACTGGCTTGTCAAACCCTGATGGGAATGATAGAAGGTAAAGTTCGCACAATTGATCCGATTGTTGTAGATACTGAAATTGTTGTGAGAGACTCCTGTAAAAAACGTACTTAAAGCACATCGTTTTGATGTGTTTTTTCGTCTAACTGTATCAATTTACCAAAACATCATGTATAATAATGATATCGAGTTCGTTAGAAACACTATCATGAATTGTGATCCTTTAGATCCTTTTTATGGTTTCAATCAAACTCGATAGCCTTGGCTACCATTACCCCCCGGTGGTCAAGGCGTTTTTTTTGATACACTCTTAAAAAAGCATGATATAATGAAAGAAAAGATGACACGTAATAAAATTTTAAGAATAAAAGAATGAATTAGTTAAATAGGAGGTTATCATATGGCTCAAAAAATCTTAATTGTAGAAGATAATGTTTTGATTAGTAGAAGTATCGAATCTAAACTAAAAGAAGAAATGTTTGATGTCAAGGCTGTCTTTGACGGTGAAGAAGCAATCAAGCAATTTGATTTAATGTCCTATGATGCCGTTTTACTTGACTTGATGTTACCCAAAGTCAGTGGTGAAAATGTGTTAAAGCACATCAGATCAAAAGGAGATGTTCCCGTTATCATCATCTCAACCAAAGATACCGATGTCGAAAAAGCGATTAATCTAGGACTTGGTGCTGACGATTATCTTGCTAAACCTTTTTCAATGCTTGAACTGATTGCACGTGTTAAGGCTGTGCTTAGAAGATCACACAAAGTCCAAGAAAAAGAAACAAAACAGAACTTTAAAATTGGACAACTTGAAGTTAACTTAAGCAGTTTTGAAGTAAAAAAAGAAGGTCAAATCGTAGAATTGACCCTTAAGGAATTTGAAATATTAAAATTATTACTGACACATCCCGATCAAACATTTTCGAAACAACAAATGTATCGCACGGTTTGGGGAGAAGAATATTACTATAACGATAATGTGATTAATGTTCATATTAGAAGACTAAGAGAAAAAATCGAAGATGATCCATCCAATCCAAAGATTGTCATGACCATGTGGGGATTCGGTTACAAATTAGGAGATTATGCTAAACAGGAGCTATGAGCTCCTTTTTTATTTAATCATTAATTAAGACTTAAGTAAGAAAAACGAAACCTCTTTTTGATAGACTAATCTGTATAAGGAGGGGTGTAAATGCAGAAATTTATGGTACCATGGTCTTTTTTCATGGTTTTTAATTATGAACAAGATCAACTGATTGTACATTTTTCAAAAGATATGAAACAGAAAAATCAAGATCTAATTGATCCCTTGATTCTGAGAGGTGATGACATTCGTGATGTGATTCATAGATATGATTACAGAAAACTTATGTTCTTTAGTCAAAACCCACTGGTGCAACCCTTTGATACATTTTTACGCGTTAAATTTATTGACAAACTTGGATATGTTAAAACACAAGCTATCTGTAAAAGCCATGAAGGAGGCTTTAATTGTGTATTGATTGAAGATCGCTATTATCATAAACTCAAATCTTTATGGAAACTAGAAGAATCAAAACAAACCATCATTACCCTTATGGATGATACCATTGAACAACTTGAAAAGACACCAGAAATTCATGCCTATAAGCTTCATTTGGCTGAAATGTTCTCAAAAGTGCTGAATTAATAAATACGTAATAATTCCGTCATAACGATGTAAGGTTATCTACGTATAATAGAGGCATCTTATGAGAAAAGAGGGTGTAGTTATGAAATATATCATCATGGCATTAACAGTTTTGTTAGCAGCAATGTTCTTCGTACTCGAAGTATCTAAAGCTCAAGCAACTGCCGTTGAGATTCATCAAGTGATGTTTGAAGATCATAACGGAAACGTCATTTCAAGTGAATATGTCGCATTCGGTGCATCCCTCGATCATATTGAATTACCTGAAGCACCTGAACGTTTAGGTTATATCTTTGTTGGATGGAGTGCTTCATTTCCTGAAAGCATGCCACAAGCTGATTTAGTGTTTACACCCATTTATATGCAACAACAATTAAGCGTCAATGTTACAATGTAAAAAGTAAAAGTCCTGATGTCAGGACTTTTTTGTTAAATAAGATGATAGTTCTTATAGATGTTTTCAATAAATGATGATTTTCCATTTACATATGCATCGCTATCATGAGGGAACTTTTTAGCAAGTTCTTTTTTTAATTTTCCATAAGTGATGAGATCATCAGGATATTTGGTGAGATGTTCTTTTAAGGTAAGGTGTTTCTTCAGTTCAAGCGCATCGCTTTCTAAAACATAAAGATGATGTTTCATCAGGTGGTCTTTTCCGTTATACTTAAAAGCTTCTCTACCTTGAATACCAAGATCACCTTCATGAACATAACCCATCGTAAGAAGTAGAGATTTAACGATTTCAAAGTTTCTATTTATGACGACATCGACATCAATAATAGGTTTTGCAGGACAGTTAGGAATAGATGTACTACCCACATGCTCAATAGAGAT